>CAZIVZ010000153.1:0-7713 GCA_964542495.1 uncultured Aquihabitans sp. | reverse complement strand
CAGGACCCCGCCCGAGCCCGAGCCCGAGCCCGAGCCCGAGCCGAGCGACGAGCCGCCACCGGTGGTGCCGCCTCCGGTTCCGCTGCCGGCGCCGAAGGTCACCGGCAGCGACACCTCGTCGGCCGCCTCGCTGAGCGACTCGGCCCAGGTGGTGATGGCACAGCCGGCGGCGTGCGTGCGGCAGTCGAGTCCGTCGAAGACGGCCCGGACGTCGAGGGCCACGGCGAACGAGCCGGGATCCCCGTCGGCCTTGGCGGCGGCGGTGGTGGCCTCGCCGGCGTTGTCGTAGTCGCACCGCGTGGCGTCGTCGGCCGCGCACAGGGCGATCACGTAGGCGGTGCCGGCGCGGAAGCCCTCACCGGTGACCGACAGGATGCCGCCCGACGGGTCGAGCCCGGTGGTGCGGTCGGCGCTGAGGGAGGCGCCGGGCGCCGGCTCCTCCACCTCGCCGCCGAAGGTGATCGGGGCGAAGGCGTCCTGGGAGTAGTCGGCACCGCCACCGTTGTGGTCACGCCGGACGAACACGCCGCACGACTTGGCCTTCGTGCAGTCCACCGTGGTGCCGTCGGCCAGGGTGAACGACTGGGTGACCGTGAGCGGGGTGGAGAAGGCGCCCGAGGCGGCGATGGGCGTCACCCAGACCGTGTGGGTGCCGTCCTGCTCCGGGTAGCACGAGCGGGCCCGGCCCGCCGCGGTGCCGACCTGGCCGGTGGGGGCGGCGCAGAACTGCACGTACACGCCCTGCTCGGCCTGGAACCCGGTGCCGGCCACGGTGATGGTCTGGCCGTCGGCCACGCCGGTGGAGGGGGTGGCCGTGATCGCCACGGTGTTGAGGGAGGGCTCGTCGTCGTCCTCGTCGGGATCGGGCGCCGTGGTGGAGGGATCGAACGACAGCGGCACGAACGCGTCGAGCGAGGTGTCGGTGGCGCCGCCCACGTGGTCGCGGCGGATGAAGATGCCGCAGGCCCCCGGCGAGGTGCAGTCGACCGCGCCGAAGCGGCCCTTCACGCCCACCGAGGTGCTGAAGGAGGGCCCGGCCGGGGTGATCCACCCGCCCTGGCCGTCGCAGCGGTCGGCGGTGGGGCGGCCGCTCGAGGCCTCGCAGAACCGGACGTAGATGCCCTTGTCGGCGGGGTAGCCGGTGCCCTGCACGGTCACGGTGTCGCCGGCGGCGTCGAGGCCGACGGAGGGGGTCACCGAGAGGGTGGGCGTGGTGGGATCGGGGTCGGGGTCGGGGTCGGGATCGGGATCGGGATCGGGATCGGCGGTGAAGCTGATCGGGGTGAAGGTGTCCTGGTCGTAGGAGCCGGCATCGGTGTGGTCGTTGCGGGTGACGATGCCGCAGGTGGTGCCGGGTGCCCGGCAGTCGATGGCCTTGAAGGCGCCCACCACGTCGAGTTGGACCTGGAAGGTGCCGGGCCCGGTCCACGGGGTGCTCCCCGGCGGGCCGGCGGTGGTGATCCAGGCCTGGGCGCCGGAGCAGTCGTCACCGGTGGGCCGGCCTCCGGGCGTGCCCGGGGTGCCCACGCTGCGGCAGTACATCACGTAGACGCCGCGGGAGGAGTCGAAGCCCGAGCCGGTCACCGTGACGGTCTCACCGGCGGGATCCACACCCGTGGTCTTCGAGACGGCGACCGTGCCGGCGGCGGCGGCGGCGGGGCTGGACGTCCCCAGCACCAGCACCGGCACGGCGGCGGCGAGCACCGAGAGCGCGGCGAGGGCGCGGAGGGCGCCCCGGCGGGGAGATCGGCGCGGGGCCGAGGGGACCGACTGCGACATGGGGATGCTCCTTGGGTGTGAGAGGTGCCGCCGGCGCGTCGCCGGTGGGGGGCGCCGGTGGGGGGCGCCGGCGCCGGGTCAGGTGGGGTTGGGTTCCGGTGCGCCGCGTCGGCGCAGGGCGACCCCGCCGGCCGCGGCGGCCGCGACGACGACCCCGCCGGCCACCAGCGCACCGGTCGGCGCGCCACCCCCGCTGCCCGACCCGTCGTCACCGCCGTCGGGCGAACCGACGGCGCTGGCCGAGGCCTCCTCGTTGGGTGCCCCCTCCGAGCCGTCGCCGTCCGCCTGTGTGGTCGAGGTGGTGGCTTCGGTGGTGGAGGCGGTGGCCTCGGTGGTGGTGGTCCGCGGCGTAGTCGTTGTGCTCGTGGCCGTGGCTGCGGTGGTGCTCGGAGACGCGACCGGTGCCGAGGTGGGCGGGGCGGTGGCGGGCGGCGCGGTAGCGGGCGGGGCGGTCGCCGGGGGCGTGGTGGCCGGGGGCGCGGTGGGCGCCGGCGCGGCGCGGAAGGAGAGCGGCGCGCTCGTGTCCTGCGAGCGGTCGTCGGCGTGGCCCGACACCGCGCTGGTCTTGATGCCGCAGGGGACCTGGAGGCAGTCGGTGGCCCCGAAGCGGCCCACCACCGACAGGCGCGTGGCGAAGGCGCCGGTGGCGTCGGTGGTGACCTTCTGGAGGCCGACCGAGTTGCACGTGTGGTCCTCGGCCGACGACGCCCGGCACTCCATCACGAACAGGGCGATGCCCGGCCGGAACCCACTGCCCCGGACCACCACGATCTGGCCGGCGGGGTCGAGCCCCTGGGCCGGCGACACGGTGACGCCGGCGGCGGAGGCCGCTGCGGGCCACACGACCACCCCGAGCCCGGCGACCACGGCACCGAGGGAAAGGTGGCGTGCACGGAATCTCATGCGCTGCATGACCATACGGTGTGAAGGTAGCCTAACATCACGGTCCCATCAAGACAGAGGGTCGCAGGATGCGACCTCACGTCGCATGGTCACGACGTCTTGTCGTGACATTCCCCACGGACTGCCAGACTCTCCATGACCCTCCCCACGCCCCGCCGGGCCGACACCCCACCAGGAGCGCCACCTCATGACCACCACCGACCTGCCCGTCCCGTTCTCCTCGATGCTCCGGCAGGCCACGAGCGACGACCACCGGCAGGCGGAGCGGTCGCCGTTCTTCGGCGCCCTGCTGACGGGGTCGCTCCCGGTCGAGGCCTACGTCGACATGCTGGCGCAGCACCGCTACGCCTACGCCTCCCTCGAGGGGGCCGAAGCCGCGCTGCTGAGCGACCCGGTCGTGGCGGCGGTCTCCGACCCCGGCCTGGCCCGGCTCCCGTCGCTCGACGCCGACCTGGTCGACCTGGCCGGGCCGGATTGGTCCGATCGGCACCCGCCGTCGGAGGCCACCTCGGCCTACGTGGCGCGCCTCGTCGAGGTGGCCGACTGGCCGGCGGGCTTCGTCGCCCACCACTACACCCGGTACCTCGGGGACCTCTCGGGCGGCCAGCACATCGGGCGGTTGGTGGCCCGGCACTACGGGCTGTCCCCCGAGTGGGGCGGGCGGTTCAGCCGCTTCGAGTCCATCGCCGACCCCGCGTCGTTCAAGGACGGCTACCGGGCGGCGCTCGACGCGGCGCCGTGGGGCGACGAGGAGCGTGGGCAGGTGGTCGAGGAGATCCGCACCGCGTACCGGCTCAACACCGCCGTGTTCGACGACCTGGCCCGCCACGTGGCCTGATCCTCGCCACGCCGCGCCCTTCGGCACCTTGTCCAGGGAGGGCCGGCTCGTGATGCGCTTCGCCCTGCACCGGGCGGTGGTCTTGGTGGTCACCCTCGTCGTCGCCGTGAGCGCCCTGTTCGTGGTCCTCCACGCGTCGCCGGGGAGCCCGGTGTCGAACCTGCCGCCATCGGTCGCGGCCGACCCCGAGGCCCGGGCGGCCGTCGCCGCCGACGCCGGCCTCGATCGCCCGCTCGCCGTCCAGTACGCCGCCTTCTGGGGCTCGCTGGCTCGGCTCGACCTCGGGACCTCGCTCTACGACGGATCGTCGGTCTCGGGGGCCATCGCCGCGGCGGCCCCGGTGTCGTTCCAGCTCGGGCTGATGGCCGCCGTGGTCGCGCTGGCGCCGGGCCTGCTGGCCGGGGTGGCCGCGGCGCGCCGCCACGGCCGTCCCGCCGATGCCCTCGTGCGGGTGCTCACGGTGATCGCCATCTCGGTGCCGTCCTACTGGCTGGCCGTGCTGTGCCTCGTGGTGGTGGGCGAGCGCTGGCCCGACCTGGTGCCGGGCGCCGGCGGCTTCACCCCCTTCGGCCAGGACCCGCTCGGGAGCATCCGATCGCTGCTGCTGCCCGCGGTGGTGCTGGGGCTCGGGGGGTTCGCCATGGTGGCCCGCTCCCTGCGGGCCGCCCTGGTGGGCGTCCTCGACGGCGACGACGTGCACTTCGCCCGGGCCATGGGGATGGCCGAGCACCAGGTGCTGGGGCGCATCGCCCTGCGGGCGGTGGCGCCCAGCACCGTCACCGTGGTGGGGCTGCTGCTCGGCGGCCTGGTGTCGGGGGCCCTGCTGGTGGAGAACGTGTTCGCCCTGCCGGGCCTGGGCCAGCTCATGCTCACCGCCTTCACCCGCGGCGACCACCCGCTCGCCCTGGGCACCGCCCTGGTGACCGCCCTGGTGTTCCTGGGCCTCAACCTGGCGGTCGACGTGGCCGTGGTGGCCCTCGACCCGCGCACCCGACGCCGCCTCACGCCGGTGGGCCGGTGACCGGCTCGGGGCGGGGGCGGGCGCTGGCCAACCGGGTTGGCGCGGTGCTGCTGGGCGCCTTCGTCGTCCTGGCGGTGGCCGGGCCAGTGGCGGCCGGGTCTCCCACCGAGCTGGTGGGCGCGGTCCTGGAGCCCCCCTCGTGGTCGCACCCCTTCGGCACCGACTCGCTCGGGCGGGACCTGTTCGCCCGCACCGCGCACGGGGCCCGGACGTCGCTCGTGGTCAGCGTGGCGGCGATCGGCCTGGCCCTGGTGGTCGCGGTGCCCGCCGCCCTGGGCGCCGCCCGAGCGCACGGCCGCTGGCCGGACCAGGTGGTGATGCGGGTGGTGGAGTCCACCCAGGTCGTGCCCCAGTTCGTGCTGGTGGTCCTGCTCCTCGGCCTCGGCGGCGCCGGGCCGGTGGAGGTGATGGGGGTGCGGGTGTCCACCACGGCGCGCATCGTGGCCTGCCTGGCCCTCGGGTTCGTGCCCTTCTTCGCCCGGATCACCCGGTCGGCCGCCGTGGTGGAGCTCGAGGCGGAGTACGTCGACGCCCTGCGGGTGGTCGGGGTGGGCGAGCGAGAGCTGCTGGTGCGCGACGTGGCACCCAACGTGGCCCCCGTCCTCGGTGCCCAGGTGCTGCTGGCGCTGGCCATCGCCGTGTTCGCCGAGGGCGGCCTCTCGTTCCTGGGGCTGGGCGTGCCGGCGCCCCACCCCACCCTCGGCAACCTCATCGCCGAAGCCGGCAGCCAGCTGCTCGATGGCGCGTGGTGGTACGCGCTGATCCCCGGGCTCGTCCTGGTGGCCGGCATCACCGGCTGCAACCTCGTCGGCGACGCCGCCGCAGACCGCCTCGTCAGGAGCGATCGACCGTGACCCCGAAACCCCTCCGCCCCGGCCCGTCGGCCCGGACGACCATCGACCGCCGCCGGTTCCTCGGCCTCGCCGTCGGTGCCGCGGTGTCGGGCCCCGGGCTGCTCGCGGCGTGCGGCAGCGCGGCCACGGCCGACCGCGTCGCCCGCCGCCACCAGGACGGCATCCTGCGCGTCGGCGTGGCCGGCGCGCCGAGCAACATCAACCCGCTCGATTCCGGGTCGGAGCTCACGCGGTGGCTCGCCGAGCCGGTGGTGGAGACCCTCTACGCCTACGACGCCGACCTGCGCTCGGTCCCGCTGCTGGCCCGCGGCGAGCCCGAGGTGAGCGCCGACCACCTGACGTGGACCATCCGCCTGCGCGACGACGTCACCTTCCACGGGGGCGACCCGTTGACCGCCCACGACGTGGTCGCCAGCCTCGACCACATCCTCGACCTGTCGTCGGGCAGCGAGTGGATCACCTACCTGCTCGACTACGTGCAGACCTTCGAGGCCGCCGACGACCACACGGTGGTCATCGGGCTGGCCCGGCCCTACGGGCTGCTGCGCTCCCACCTCACCAACCTGCCCATCTGCCACCGCGACGCCGTGGGGCGCCGGGACACCATGGTGGGCACGGGGCCGTACCGCCTGGAGCGCTTCACCCCGGGCCAGAGCTTCACGATGGTGCCCCACGCGGGGTACCACGGCACCGCCGGTGCCTTCGCCGGCATCGAGTACACGGTGTTCGTCGACGGCGCCACCCGGCTGGTGAGCCTCCGCCAGGGGAAGGTCGACCTCATCACGGCGGTGCCGTACCAGAACCTGAAGGCGGTGTCGGGCAACGAGGAGCTGACGCTGGTGCTGGCCGACAGCCCGCTCGACGTCCTCACCTACACCAACCTGCACGCCGAGCCGTTCTCCGACGCGCACTTCCGTCGGGCCGTGGCCCTCTCGATGGATCGGGCAGGCGTGCGAGATCGGGTGTTCGGCGGCCACGCCACGATCGGCCAGGGTCCGGTCGGGCCCGCCGAGCGCGGGTGGGACCCGGACCTGGCCGTCTACGCCGCCGAGCCGGATCTGGAGCGTGCCCGGGCCGAGCTCGAGCGTGCCGGCACCGATCGACGTGGCTTCCGGATCACCATCGGGACCAGCCAGCTGGGCAAGGAGATCGCGTCGGTGCTCGCCGCCGGGTGGGCGAAGGTCGGGCTCGACGTGGAGATCGAGCAGCTGGCCGGCGGGCCGTGGTCCTCGGCGTGGCTGGCCAACGAGTACGAGCTGTTGATGAACACGTTCCAGAGCGGTTTCACGTCCGGCCCGGCCAACTACCTCACGTTGGCACCGGCCCACTCGCGCAACCTCCTCTCGTGTGGCTACGTGGACCCCGAGGTCGACGCCTGGCTCGACGGGGTGTGGGAGACCGACGACGACGACGAGCGGGAGGAGCTGCTGAGGCGGGTGTCGGCTCGCCTGGCCGAGGAGGCGGTGATCTTCCCGCCCGTGTACCCACGCGCCGCCTTCGCCCAGCGCCGCGAGCTGAGCCCGCTCGACCCCGACGGGCTGCGCATCAGCCGCCTGGCACCGCACACCCTGCGGTTCGCGTCGTCGTGACCGTCGCCGGGACCGACCCGGTCGTGGTGGTCGAGGGACTCGAGGTCCGCTACGGACGAGGCCCGAGCGCCGTGGCCGCCGTGCGCGGCGTGAGCTTCGAGGTGGGACGCGGCGAGGTGTTCGGCCTGGTGGGCCCGTCGGGGTGCGGCAAGTCCACCACGTGCGGCGCGCTGCTCGGCCTGCTCGGTCCGTCGGCCACGGTGACCGCCCGGCGCCTCGACCTCGAGGGCGAAAGTTTGCTGGACCTCGACGACAAGGGGTGGAGGGGCGTGCGCGGCCAGCGGGTCGCCCTGATCCCCCAACACCCGCGCACCGCGCTCTCGCCGCTGGTGCCGGTGGGCCGGCAGCTCGACTGGTACCTCGGTCCCGACGCCGTGGCGCGCCACGGTGCCGACCTGGAGGCGCTGGGTCTGGAGTCGGTGGTGGCCCGCCCGCGAGACCTTCCCTCGTCGTTCTCGGGGGGCCAGCTCCAGCGGCTGGTCATCGCTGTCGCCACGCTGGGGGCGTCGCCGGTGCTGCTGCTGGCCGACGAGCCCACCAGCACGCTCGATCCCACCGTGGCCGCCACCGTGCTCGACGTGCTGGCCGCGGCGCGCCGGGCGCGGGAGGCGTCGATGGTGTTCGTGTCGCACGACCTGGCGGTGGTGGCCCAGGTGTGCGACCGCGTGGGGGTGATGGACCGGGGCGAGCTGGTGGAGGTGGCGCCCCCCGCCGAGCTGTTCGACGCCC
>CAZIVZ010000152.1:0-7753 GCA_964542495.1 uncultured Aquihabitans sp. | reverse complement strand
TCTCGGCGGCCATGGTGCTCGCCGACAACCTCGGCTTCGACACCGTGGCCGAGGGTGTGGAGACCGAGGCGCAGCGTGAGGTGCTCGAGCGCCTGGGTTGCAGCCTGGCCCAGGGCTATCTGTTCAGCCGGCCGGTGGAGGCCGACGCCATCGACGTGATGCTGCGGTCCCAGCGCCACCAGGACCGGACCGCGCTGCGGTGACGCGGTGTCCGCCCCGTGCCCGGCGCGGTAGGAAGGGGGCTGACCGACCCGAGTCCCCCGCCCCCAGGAGGAGCACCACGTGACCACCCACGGGTTCCACCGGCGCACCGTCGGCCCCCTGTCCACCGGCCTCGACGCCGCCCTGGCCGAGCTGGCCGAGCGGGACGCGGTGGCCCGCCTCTGGGCCCGGGATCACACCCTGTGGTCCGACGATCCCACCGAGCTCTCCGACCGGCTCGGCTGGCTGGACGTGGCCGAGGAGCTGCTCGACTCCGGCGAACGGATCGACGACGTGGTGGCCCGGGCCGTGGCCGACGGCCTCACCCACGCCGTGGTCATGGGGATGGGCGGTTCGAGCCTGTTCCCCGAGGTGGTGGCCCGTACGTTCGGCGTGGACGCCGGCGCGCTGGAGCTGGTGGTGCTCGACAGCACCGACCCGGCGGCGGTGGCCCGGGTGGCGGCGCACGTCCCACCGGAGCACACCCTCTTCCTCGCCTCGTCGAAGTCGGGCGGCACCATGGAGACCCGCAGCCACCTCGAGTTCTTCTGGGACCACATCGGGCGACCCGAGCAGTTCGCGGTGGTCACCGATCCGGGGTCCGAGCTCGGTGTCGTGGCCCGTGAGCGCGGGTTCCGCGAGGTGTTCGAGAATCGGCCCGACATCGGGGGCCGGTACTCCGCGCTGAGCTACTTCGGCCTCGTGCCCGCCGCGCTCGCCGGGGCGGGCTGGCGGGAGCTGGCCGCCGCCGCCATCGCCGCCGCCCCTGCACTGCGCGACCCCGATCCTGCCGTCAACGTGGGGCTTCACCTGGGGGCCCTGCTGGCCGCAGGCGTCCGGGCGGGGCGGGACAAGCTCACGATCGTGCTCGACCCGCGGATCGAGACCTTCGGACTGTGGCTCGAGCAGCTGATCGCCGAGTCCACCGGCAAGGCGGGCACGGGCGTGATCCCGGTGGTCGGCGAGCCGCTCGGTCCCGCCGACCTCTACGGCCACGACCGCCTCTTCGTGGCCATCGGCGAGGTGGAGCACCCCGTCGGGCTCGACGTGCTCGCCGCGGAGGGCCACCCCGTCGTGGAGCTTGCCTTCGGGTCCCTCGCCGACCTCGGCGCCCAGGTGCTGGTGTGGGAGGTGGCCACGGCGATCTGCGGTGCCCTGCTCGGCATCAACCCGTTCGACCAGCCCAACGTGGCCGAGGCCAAGGAAGCCACCAACGTCGTGCTGGCCGAGGGACCGAGCCCGGTGTCCACCCCGTCGCTGGAGGAGGTCCTGGCCCAGGTGCAGCCCGGCGACTACGTAGCCGTCATGGCCTACGTCGATCCGGAGGGCACCGAGGCCGCCGAGCTGGCCGAGCGGCGCCTCGGCCTGCGCGACGAGCTGAAGGTGGCCACCACCTTCGGCATCGGGCCGCGCTTCTTGCACTCCACCGGCCAGCTGCACAAGGGCGGCCCACCCACCGGCGTGTTCATCCAGGTCGTGGGCCACGACCCCGCCGACGCCGCCATCCCGGGCCGCCCGTTCACCTTCTCCGAGCTCAAGCACGCCCAGGCCGACGGCGACCTCGCCACCCTCGCCCGCCACGGGCTCCGAGCCGCCCGAACCGACCTGGCCGAGCTGGCCCGACACCAGGGAGACCGATGAAGCTGGCGATGATCGGCCTCGGCAAGATGGGAGGCAACATGGCGGAGCGGTTGCGCCGCCACGGCCACGAGGTGGTCGGGATGGATCCCGGCAAGCCCGGCGCCGATGCCCACAGCCTCGACGAGCTGCTCCCGCTGCTCGACGCCCCCGGTCAGCCGCGCGTGGCGTGGTCGATGGTCCCGGCGGGGCCCATCACCGACGACACCGTGAACGGGTTGGGCGAGCGGCTGGCCCCCGGCGACGTGGTGGTCGATGGCGGCAACTCCAACTACCTCGACTCCATCCGCCACGCCGAGGAGCTCGCTGCCAAGGGCATCCACTTCGTCGACTGCGGCACGTCGGGCGGGGTGTGGGGGCTCGAGAACGGCTACGCGCTGATGGTGGGCGGCACCCCCGAGGCGGTCGCCGTCGTCCAGCCGCTCTTCGACGCGCTGTCCCCTCCCAGGGGCTTCGCCCACGTCGGCCCGCCCGGGTCCGGCCACTACGTGAAGATGGTGCACAACGGCATCGAGTACGGGTTGATGCAGGCCTACGCCGAGGGGTACGCGATCCTCGACGCGGCACCGCTCGACATCGACGTCGAGGCGGCCATCGGCTCGTGGCAGGAGGGGAGCGTGGTCCGTTCGTGGCTGCTCGACCTGCTCATCAAGGCCCTGGCCGAGACCCCCGATCTCGACGGCATCGCTTCGGTCGCCGCCGACTCCGGTGAGGGGCGCTGGACGGTCACCGAGGCGGTGGCCAACGGCGTGTCGGCGCCGGTGATCTCGGCCGCGCTGTTCGCCCGGTTCGTGTCGCAGCGTCGCGAGGACGACAAGGCCATGAAGGTGATCTCGGCCCTGCGACACCAGTTCGGTGGCCACGCCATCGAGCTCCACCCACCTGCCGGCGAGGAGCACTGACGGTGGCCCCCGACGGCGATCGCAGCGACGCCCTGGTGTTGTTCGGCGCCACCGGCGACCTCGCGCACCGCAAGATCTTCCCGGCGATCTACCACCTGGCGCGCGCCGGTCACCTCGACCTGCCGGTCATCGGCGTGGCCTCGTCGGTCGGTGACGACCGCTTCTTGCGCGATCGGGTCCGGGCCTCGGTGGCCGAGCTGGTGCCCGAGCCCGACCCGGCGGTGCTCGACGCGTTGCTGGAACGGGTTCGCTACGTGTCGGGCGACTACCGCGAGGCGCAGGTCTTCGACGACCTCGCCCGCGCCCTCCAGGGCATCGACCGCCCGCTGTTCTACCTCGCCATCCCGCCGGTGCTGTTCGACGACGTGGTCACCGGCCTGGACCGCTGTGGCGTGGCGGGCCAGGGCCGGGTGGTCGTGGAGAAGCCCTTCGGCCGTGACGGCGCGTCGGCGCACGAGCTCAACGACGTCCTGCACAAGACGTTCTCCGAAGATCACATCTTTCGGATCGACCACTACCTCGGCAAGGAGTCGATCGAGAACCTGCTGGTCTTCCGCTTCGCCAACTCGATGCTCGAGCCGATCTGGAACCGCAACTTCATCGCCAGCGTGCAGATCACCATGGCCGAGGACTTCGGGGTCGGGAGCCGGGGCAAGTTCTACGAGAGCGTGGGTGCCCTGCGAGACGTGGTGCAGAACCACCTGCTCCAGGTGGTGGCCCTGCTGGCCATGGAGCCGCCGGCCGGTTCCGACGCCGCGTCGCTGCGGGACGAGAAGGTGAAGCTGCTCCGCCAGGTGCGCACCATCGATCGGGCCGACGTCGTCCGCGGCCAGTACCGCGACTACGTCGACGAGGAGGGCGTGGAGGCCGGGTCCGACGTGGAGACCTACGTGGCCGTCCGCTTCGAGATCGAATCCTGGCGTTGGGCGGGCGTGCCGTGGCTGATCCGTGCCGGCAAGGACCTCGCCACGTCGGCCACCGAGGCGGTGATCACGTTCAACGCGCCGCCCCGCCTGCTGTTCACCCCTGACGGCGCGCCCGACCCGGGCCCGAACCGCCTCCGCTTCCAGCTCGGCAAGGGCGATGGCGTGCGCCTGCACCTCCACGCCAAGAAGCCCGGCGACGAGCTCATCCCCGAACCGGTCGACCTCCAGGTCTCCTACGCCGAGGCCCTCGGGCCCCGTGAGGAGCCCTACCAGCGCCTCCTCGACGACGCCATGGCCGGCGACGCTCGCCGCTTCGGCCGGGAGGACGCCCTCGACCAGCAGTGGCGCATCGTGGCCGACATCCTCGACCACCACGAGGAGGTGCGGCTGTACCGGGCCGGCACCATGGGCCCCGAGGCGGCCGATCGCCTCGCCGCCGACGTCGGCGGCTGGATCGACCCCGCCCCACCCGTGACCTGAACGGCTCCGGGCCCGGGGCTCGCTACGGGAGCGGGTCGGGGACCCGCTTCACGATGGCGGCGGCCATGGCGTAGGCCGCCTCGGCCGGACCGATCTCGTCGGGCTGGAGCAGGTTGGCCATGATCCGCAGCACCCAGTCCATGAGGCTGCGCGAGCGCATGCCCACCCGGGTGAGCTCGCGCATGAGCGCCGGCTGGCCGATCACCTTGGCGAACAGCCGGGCCACCTTGAAGTAGAGGCCGTACTCGCTCTCGAGCCACTTGGGGTACTGCTGGAGGTACATGCCGTCGCCGGTGGTGAGGGCTTCGCCGAGCAGGCCGGCCACGTGGCGGCCGGTCTCGTACGCGTAGTCGATGCCCTCGCCGTTGAACGGGTTGACCGAGCCGCCGGCGTCGCCGACCACCGCCCACGTGGGCCCGACCTTGGGGTTGACCGATCCGGCCATGGGGATGCGGCCGCCGGTGGGGGCGCACACCGGGCTGTCGGGATCGATCTCCCAGTAGGACGGCGCGGTGGCGGCCCACTCGGTCATGAGGTGCGAGGTGTTGACCTCGCGCCAGTCCCGGAAGGTGGACAGCAGACCGATGCCGACGTTGATGGTGCCGTCGCCCACCGGGAAGATCCACCCGTAGCCGGGCAGCGAGCTGCCGTTGCGGTCGCGGACGTCGAGGCAGCTCTCGATCCACGGCTCGGCGTGCAGCGGGCTCTCGTAGTAGGTGCGGATGGCCATGCCCTGGGGGTAGGCCCGGTTGCGGGCGGTGCCGAGGGCCCGGCCGAATCGGGAGTTGGCGCCGTCGGCGATCACCACGTAGCGGGCCCGGATCTCCCTGGTGGCGCCGGTGGCCTTCTCCTTGACCACCGCGCCGGTGACGAGGCCGCCCTCCACGATGGGGTCGACGGCCTCGGTGCCCTGGTGGGTCTCGGCCCCCGCCGCGGTGGCGTGCTCGAACACCAGCTGGTCGAGGTCTCGGCGACGGACCACGAACCCGTGGTCGGGGTACACGGGGTGGTCCGGCCAGGCCAGTTCGAGGGTGACGCCGTGGGCCACGGCGCGCAGGCCGGTGTAGCGGTGGTAGCGCTCGAGGGCCGGGTACAGGCCCATGTCGTCGAGCTGGTGGACCGCTCGTGGGGTCAGGCCGTCGCCGCAGGTCTTGTCGCGCGGGAACACCTTGCGCTCCACGCAGACCACCCGGTGGCCCGCCTGGGCCAGCCAATACGAGGTGGACGCGCCGGCCGGGCCACCGCCCACCACCAACACGTCGACACGATCGCTGGGAGGCACGGTCTGCTCCTGGGAAGCGGGGCGGCGGGTGCCGCCGCCGCCGGACTACTGCCCGGCTCGGGTGACGGTATCGAGGTCGGGGTCGCCGCCCTCACCGAGAGCGATGGTGTCCTCGACCTCCTTGGCCACACCCTCGGGATCGGCCTCGAAGCCAGCGGCGGTGAAGCCCTGCTCGGCCTCGGCGTCGTAGAGCTCGCCGCCGAACTCCTGCCGGATGAAGATCGTGACCGAAGCCAGCTCCTCGGGCGACAGCGTGCTGTCGAAGTTCGGCATCACGCCACCGAGCGTGCCGACCTCCATGGGCCCGCCGGGGCGATCCGTGTCACCGTAGGTGCCGTCGCCCCGTGCGCCGCCGGCAGCGCCGAAGGCGATCCAGTGGACCATGGCCAGCGGATCCTTGAAGGTCTCGATGGTGTGGCCTTCGCTCAGCTGCTGCCCCGACCCGCCGGTGGTCGCACCGGAGCCGTCGGCCTGGTGGCAGCTCTGACAGTTCGCCACGTACACCTCTTCGCCGATCACGAGCGGATCGGTGACCCCGGTGGGGGCGGGCCGGATGGCGAAGATGTAGATGAAGGCCCAGAGCGGCAGCAGGGCCAGCACCGACGCTGCCCAGAACGGGACGCGCTTGCGGTTCTTGGCCGCGGCCACCACGGCGAGGTCGGGGACGGCCTTGGCCGGCTCGGCGTCGAGCGTGGGGAGGGGAGCGGGGCCCTTGGTCGTGGCGGCCGGGACCGGTGCCGCCGGTGCCGCGTCGCCCGTGGAGGCCGCGGGGGCCTCGGCCGCAGCCTCCGCCGGGGCGTCGCCGCCCGCCGCCTTGGCGCGAGCCGCGGCGGCACGCTTGAGCAGGTGCTCGGGGATCTCGGTCACGAACGTCCTCCGCAGGCGGATCTTGCGCTCCCGCCGAGGGCGGGAGTGCGGAACGCGGCCACTCTAGGCGTGGGCTCCGGCGAGGAGCCAAGCCGCGCCGGCGAAGCTCGCAACGCCCCTCGCCGCCTCGCCTGCCGGGACCGTGACCTGGGGAGTGGAATCGCTTCCCCGCAGGCCGGGAACCTGGTCATCTCGGAATGTGTGGTGCTGGAGGTCGCGTGCTAGACCGTCCGTCGGAGCCGGTACCGACGCCAGCGTCGTCCCCGTCCCTTCCCATTGTGAACACATTCACGAGGAGGCATCTGGGCCATGATCATCGCCGCGTCGTTCTTCGAAGATCTCAAGCACGTCCTCGGCTCCATCGTGGATGCGTTCCTGAACGTGGCCTTCACCGGCTCGCTGCTGCTCACCTTCGCGATGGTCGGATCCATCGTCTGGTACGCCAGGCGCCGCCCGGTGGGTGCCCCGCTGAGCTGGGGCCAGGCCATGGCCGCGGCCCTCTACGTCACCTTCATCCTGGTCTGGTTCTTCGGCGTGGTGCCCGACCGCTGGCTGAACTACGCCGAGGGCAGTCTCGAGATGCGCTCCGACGCCATCCTCGCCGGCCCGGGCTCCACCGGCTGGCTCCAGGATCTGCCGGTGCGGATCTCCAAGGCCACGGTGTCCGACTTCGTCACCGTCAACATCTACATGATCGGCGTGGTGGTGACCGTGGCCATGTGGGCGGTGTGGCAGGGCCGCGGGAAGACCGAGACCGAGGCCGTCGAGCGCTCCAACTACGGCCGTCCCCTGGTGAAGGGGTGAGCCGGTGACCAAGACCGATGCCAACCCGCCCATGCCGGAGTTCCTCACCGACTACGCGCTCGTCGAGGTCGATGCGGACTACCTGGCCAAGGCGGTCAAGCCCAAGCAGTTCATCCACATCGACCAGTCCGAGTGCATCATGTGCGAGGGCTGCGTCGACATCTGCCCGTGGAAGTGCATCCACATGGTCAGCCCGACGTCGATCGCCGAGGCCGAGGGCACCGAGCGCCCCGGCGTCGACCCGAGCGACAACGTCGTCTTCCTGATCGACGACGACGTCTGCACCCGCTGTGCCCTCTGCGTGGATCGCTGCCCCACCGGCGTGATCATCCTGGGCAAGATCGGCGATCCGGCCGCCAACGGCGACGGCCACCAGCGCACCAACACCCACGGGTACGGCTACGGGATGCGCCTCGGATGACCGAGGCCCGCCTCCCCGAGGCACCCCACCCCGCCCACCTCTCCGGCCCGCACGATCGGGAGAACTAGCACCGATGGCCAAGACCATGCAGAACAAGGGTTCCGCCAAGCTGAGCGAGCTCACCGACAAGGTGCAGGCATCGCAGGCCTGGAACTCGATCTTCCGACCGGGATCGATCTTCCGGAAGGGCTACACCGACAGCCCCCGGAACCGGTCCTACGTGATCATGAAC
>CAZIVZ010000151.1:6354-7766 GCA_964542495.1 uncultured Aquihabitans sp. | reverse complement strand
GGAGGGTGGCGATGGCCTCGGCGGTGTAGCCGACCTCGGCCAGCAGGGCGTCGGTGTCGGTGACCGTGGCGTCTCGCACCTGGGGGGCGGGCTGGGCGCGGTCCATGCCGGCCAGCACGAAGCCGGTCTGCTCGAACGGCTCCCCGCCGGTGCGTTCGGCGGTCACGATCACGTCTCGGGCCCGGAAGTGCTCGTCGACGGTGAGCTCGGGCACGGTGGCCACCGCGGACACGCAGGTGTCGGCCGGGCCGAGCAGCGCCACCCACTCGTCTCGGGTGCGGGTGGCGAAGGCGGCGGTGAGGTCGGCGCGGATCTGTTCCTGCACGGCGTCGTCGAGCTGGTGGGCGAGCCACTGCTCGCACCCGAGCGCCCGGCACAGGTTGGCGTAGAAGTGGGGCTCGATGGCGCCGACCGCCACCCAGCGTCCATCGGCGCAGGGGTAGAGGTCGTAGCAGGCGTAGCGGCCGGTGAGGATGTTGTGGCCGGGGCCGGGCACGGTGCCGGTGGCCAGGTACTCGTCGACGTAGAGCGACATGAGCGCCACCACGCCGTCGGCCACGGCCACGTCGAGGTGGGTGCCCTCGCCGGTGCTCTGGCGGGCCACCAGCGCGGCGAGCACCGCCATCACCGCGTGCATGCCACCGCCCGCCGAGTCGGCCACCGTGGCGCCCGGCAGGGCGGGACCGCCTGCCGCGGTGCGCCCGGAGCAGTCGAGGTACCCGCCGGCGGCGAGGTAGTTGATGTCGTGGCCGGCCCACTGGCTCTTGGGTCCGGTCTGGCCGTACCCGCTGGTGGAGCAGTAGACCACGCCGGCGTTCACCGCCCGCACGGCCTCGAAGCCGATGCCGAGGCGGTCCACCACGCCGGGGCGGAAGCTCTCGATCACCACGTCGGCCGCGGCGGCCAGCTTCAGGAAGGCCTCGCGGCCGGCATCGGCCTTCAGGTCGAGCAGCACCCGCTCCATGCCCCGGTGACCGCCGTAGGCGTAGAAGGGCGGCACGATCTGCACGCCCGACTGCTTCGGCGGCGGTCCCACCTTGATCACCCGGGCGCCGAAGTCGGCCAACCAGCGAGACGTGCGCGCCGCGGGGCCCACGCTGGCCAGGTCGAGCACGGTGATGCCGCCGAGCGGCGAGGCGGACACGGGGGCGGACACGGGGCGGTCAGAAGTTCTTCGGCAGCCCGAGGCCGCGGCGGGCGATCACGTTCTTCTGGATCTCCGACGAGCCGCCGCCGATCGTGTCGATCACGGTGTAGCGGTAGGTGCTCTCGGGGCGTCCCTCCATGGGGGCGTCCGGGGTCTTCACCCGCAGCTGCGTGCCGGGGGCACCCAGGTCCATGGAGGCGTTGGCCAGGCGGCGCGAGAACTCGGTGGCGAAGAGCTTGTACTGCGACGACTCCACGGTGGGCGG
>CAZIVZ010000151.1:0-6254 GCA_964542495.1 uncultured Aquihabitans sp. | reverse complement strand
GGCTCGGAGTACCCCACCGCGAACTCCACCTCGTTGCGGAGGATCTTGGGGAGGAACGTCTCCTTCAGGAAGTCGTTGCCGTGGGCGATCAGCGTCTTGCCGATGATGCCCACGCCCTTGCCGATCTGCGGCCCGCCCCGGCCGGCCAGGCGCTCGTTGAGGAGGTACTCGTAGACGCCCTCGCCCTCGGAGCCGCCGTACTCCTTGGGCCAGGTCATGCCCAGCCAGCCCTTGGCGCCGAGCTCGGCCATGAAGGCGCGCCGCTTGGGCGTGTCGACGATCTGGGCCATGTTCTCCCGGGTCACGTCGAAGATGTCGGGGTCGTCGTGGGCGTCGAGGAAGGCCTCGACCTCGGCGATGAACGACTGCTGCTCCGGCGAGAACTCGAAGTCCATGGGTGCTCCTGGCGACCGGGTGAGGGCGGGTACCACAGAATCTGACGGGTCGTCAGATCAGCGCAGGATCATACGGCCGACCCCTGGGGCCAACAAGCGGGCCGCCGTCGTGCGCTCGGCGATCACCCGACTCAGGCTCAGCCGATGACGCCTCTGGCGCGCAGCTCAGCCAAGCGAGCGGGGGTCAGGCCGAGTTGGGACAGGACCTCGTCGGTGTGCTCGCCCAGCCACGGCACGCGGGTCTCGGGCCCCTCGGCCACCTTCGACAGCTTCACCGGGTTCCCTGGCACCAACACCGGGTCCTCCACGCCGTCGACCCTCGGCATCTCCACGAGCATGTTGTGGAGGGCGACGTGCGGGTCGGCGATCACCTCTGGAGCGGTGAGGCTCGGACCCGAGGCGATGCCGGCAGCGTTGAGCTGAGCGGCAACCTCGGCCCGTGTCTGGTGGCTTGACCAGGCCTCGATGGCGGGGCGGATGTCGGACTCCAGCGCGGCCTCCCATCCGTATCGGTCGGCGAAGCGGGGATCATCGTGCCACTCCGGCTTGCCGATGAGGTCGGCCAGCTTGGCGAACTGGTGCTCCCGCACGATCTGGCTCACGACGTAGCCATCGGAGCAAGCGAAGCCCTCGCAGATGATCCCGAGCGGCTTGTCCGGGTTGGGGCGGGCGCCGAGCGACCAGAGGTTGGTCACCAGGTCGGTCATGGCCACCATGGCGTCGAGCATGGCCACGTCGACGTGCTGGCCCTCGCCGGTACGGTCCCGATGACGCAGGGCCGCCATGACGCCGATCACCGCGAACAGGGCGCTGCTGATGTCACCGAGCGCACCCACGGGGATGGTGGTGGGCGGACCCACCGGGTTCTTGTACGAGTAGATGCCCGACATCGCCTCGACGATGGAGGCGTAGGCCGACCAATCCCGGTACGGGCTGTCGTTGCCGAACCCGGACAGCGACACGTGGACGGCCCGGGGGTTGCGCTCCGCGATCACCTCGTAGCCGAGGCCCAGACGCTCGAGCGTGCCGGCCTTGAAGTTCTCGGCAACCACGTCGAACTCGGGCACGAGATCGAGGAAGAGCTCACGGCCCTCTGGCGACTTCAGGTCGATGCCAACGCTGCGCTTGTTGAAGTTGTTGCGTAGGTAGGTCGCGCCCACCTTGCGGCCGTCGGGGTCGAGCATGAACGGGCTCGACCCGCGGCCCGAGTCACCCAAGGTGGGGTGCTCCACCTTCACCACATCGGCACCGAGGCGGGCCAGCAGTTGGGTGGCGTAGGGCAGGGCCTGCATCTGCTCGGCGGCCAGCACGCGAATGCCGTCGAGCGGCTTCCCATAGCTCTGCGCTCCCACGTTGCCAACGTCGCCCAGCTTCATTGCGATCTCCCGGCTTCGGTCTCCTGACGACCCGTCAGGTTAGGGCTGACGGTCCGCCCCTTGGGCGGGCCCCTTCGGAGCCGGAGAGGGTCGACCTCCGCAATGGAGCCGGCCCCCTTCGGGGCCGGAGAGTGGCACCTGCCGATCGACCCGTCGTGGACCGCTGACGCCGCAATGGAGCCGGCCCCCTTCGGGGCCGGAGGCCACTGTGGAACTCGGGGAGGTGCGGCATGCCGAGCGTGCCGCAATGGAGCCGGCCCCCTTCGGGGCCGGAGAGCAGGGTGCCCCAGGACGTCGAGCCGGCCCCAGGACGTCGCCGCAATGGAGCCGGCCCCCTTCGGGGCCGGAGAGCCCGCGAAGGGCGATGCCCCGTCGCTCGGCACCTGCGTGCCGCAATGGAGCCGGCCCCCTTCGGGGCCGGAGAGACCCCCGCGGGTGGCCGCATCTACATCGCCCTAGCCCCAGCTCTTCACGGGGCTGATTGAGGGTGTTTCGATCTGCTCATTCGCGGTTGCTGGTGGGCCGGTGGTCGATCGGCCTGTCGCTGTGGGGCGTGGAGTGGTCGTGGTGGTGAGGATCGGGTCGTGGGTGGGACACGGGGGCGCGGCGGGTCCAGGGTTGGTCGGTGTGCTGGGCGGGTGGCAGGGGTTCAGGCGAGCAGGTCGATGCGCCGGTAGGCGTCGAGGATCACGTCGGCGGTGGGCCAGTTGCTGGCGATGCGCACGATGTGTTGGCGGGCTCGGTGGATGAGGCGGCCGGGGGCATGCAGGATCGCCCAGCGCAGCGTCTTGGGTCGGGCGACGCTCCAGGGGCCGGTGAGGCAGACGAGTTGGAACCAGCGCAGCAGGTCCGCGGCGAGGGCGACGGTCATGAGCCAGGCCTGGTTGGCGTCGAAGTTCTTGAAGGGGAACCGGCACAGTCCGGAGTCCTTGAGCCGTTCGATGTGTTGTTCGACGTGTGCGTGGGCGCGCATGGTGGCGTCGAGGTCGACGGGGTCGCCGTCTTGGTCGGTGTAGAAGCCCCAGTAGCGGTATTCGAGCGAGGGGAACAGGCTGCGCTGCGCTCCGGGGTGGAGGGGTTCGCGGCGCACGATCAACCGGGTCCGGGCCGGGAGCTTGGGGTCGTCGATGAGCGAGGTGAGCTCGATGACCGCGGCGCCGTCGTCGCGGATGTGGCCGTTGCGGCCGATCGCTTCCTGCCAGACCGCCTCGAGGCCTTCGGCGGCGTCGATCGCGGCGGTGACCTGCGGGTTCGAGCGGACGGTGACGAGGAACCCGACGTTGCGGGCCCGGCACGCCGCAAGGAACCCTTCGGTGCAGCCCGCCGAATCAGCCCGGACCACCACCGCGCGTTCGGCCCGCTGCGGGTCGTCGCCGATCCCATGGCCGGCGGAGATCTCGGCGGGGAGCTGCGCGATGGCCTCATCGAGGACGGTGATGTGATCGGCGACGGTGTTCGGCGCCGGCGTTGCCCGGCCGCAACAGCGCCGAGAGGGTCTCACCGGTCGCATCGGCGAAGCAGAACATCGGGTGGAACCCGAACCCGCCCTTGAACGTGGCCGCGGTGCGTTCTTTGTTCTCGGAGTGGATCTCAACGAGCGAAGCGTCGATGTCGAGCAGCACCGGCCCACCGTCGGCGACCGCGTCGGACCGGGACCACACCCGCGACCGCAGCGACGCGACCGCAGCCGCCACCCGGGACCGGTCCCCGGCGGTGATCTCGGCGAAGGTCCGGGCCACGGTCGTGTCCGACGGCACCGACCCGAACAAGTCCGGCCCGGCACGCAGGTGCTCGATGTCGAGGCAGGACTCACCGCCACCGGCGAGCACCAGCGCGGCCTGGGTCAGCACCTTGCCGCGGTCATGGACCGGTACCCCCGGCCCCTGCCAGCGGATCGCCCCCGACAACGCGTCGCCGAGACCGAGCCGGTCCGCGAACGACCCGACCGCATGCAGCCCGACATGGGCCACCACCCCGGTCCCACCGGTCTCCACCCTCACCCGACGCGTGCTGTTACCGTTCACCTCGGAAGTGCCCTTCTTGACTGCGACTCGGTTGGCTTCAAGCACCACCAGAATCGCAGCTCAGAAGGGCTTTTCCGCGGACGCGGCCCAATCAGCTCAATAGGCCCCGTGAAGAGCTGGGGCTAGCGGAGCCGCAATGGAGCCGGCCCCCTTCGGGGCCGGAGAGTGGGGGGTGACCCCCTCGGCGACGGGCGCCAAGATCGCCGCAATGGAGCCGGCCCCCTTCGGGGCCGGAGAGCAACCTGATCGACGCCTATGGGCGTCTCGGCTCCTGGCCGCAATGGAGCCGGCCCCCTTCGGGGCCGGAGAGGCCAGCATCACCCGGCCGACGTTGTCCACCAGGTCAGCGCCGCAATGGAGCCGGCCCCCTTCGGGGCCGGAGAGCGGACCAGCGCACCGATGCTCAGCACCGCGGACAGCAGGCCGCAATGGAGCCGGCCCCCTTCGGGGCCGGAGAGCGTGTCGCCACCTCCAGCACCCGGCACCGACACCCAGCCGCAATGGAGCCGGCCCCCTTCGGGGCCGGAGAGCAGCCCCACGACTCCATCTACGCCGGCACCCAGACCCTGCCGCAATGGAGCCGGCCCCCTTCGGGGCCGGAGAGGATCACGCCGTTGTTGGTCAGGGCACGCAGGGTGCCGGCCGCAATGGAGCCGGCCCCCTTCGGGGCCGGAGAGGCGCCGCTCCAACTCCAGCACGCGGCGCTCCAGCTTCGCGCCGCAATGGAGCCGGCCCCCTTCGGGGCCGGAGAGCGGACCAGCGCACCGATGCTCAGCACCGCGCTGAGCAGGCCGCAATGGAGCCGGCCCCCTTCGGGGCCGGAGAGCCCAGTAGACCCCCGCGGGGAGGATCGCGTCCGCGGTGCCGCAATGGAGCCGGCCCCCTTCGGGGCCGGAGAGCAGTGGTCTCGCGGTCGCCGGGGCCGGCGACGAGCTCGCCGCAATGGAGCCGGCCCCCTTCGGGGCCGGAGAGCGGCCGTGCAGGCCCTCATGCGCGCCACCTGACCCGCCGCAATGGAGCCGGCCCCCTTCGGGGCCGGCGAGCGAGCGCCGCCTGCTGCAACCCGGTCGGCATCGACTGGCCGCAATGGAGCCGGCCCCCTTCGGGGCCGGAGAGGCCAAGCCTGCGTCGGGGTTCCACGCCAACGAGCACGCGCCGCAATGGAGCCGGCCCCCTTCGGGGCCGGAGAGACCACGAACCACCGGCGCCCACCATCCTGCGCCCACGGCCGCAATGGAGCCGGCCCCCTTCGGGGCCGGAGAGCTTCGCGTAGGCGACCCCCGCGGCGTTCGCCTCGCCGCCGCAATGGAGCCGGCCCCCTTCGGGGCCGGAGAGCCTCTGAGTCGTCGATGCCGGTCGCCGTCGGTGGTCCCGCCGCAATGGAGCCGGCCCCCTTCGGGGCCGGAGAGCTCGCCGCGTCGCCGGTCACCCACGGGCCGCTCATCCGGCCGCAATGGAGCCGGCCCCCTTCGGGGCCGGAGAGGTGGCGATCACCCCAGAGGACGCCCAATGGCTCGACTCGCCGCAATGGAGCCGGCCCCCTTCGGGGCCGGAGAGCGGACCAGCTTCTCGGGTTGGTGGTGCATCAGTGAGGTGCCGCAATGGAGCCGGCCCCCTTCGGGGCCGGAGAGCGCCCCGCCGAGCGCCGCAACCAACCCGCTCCACATGCCGCAATGGAGCCGGCCCCCTTCGGGGCCGGAGAGGAGCGTGCCGACGACCTGGGGGCACGGGTTCTGGTTGCCGCAATGGAGCCGGCCCCCTTCGGGGCCGGAGAGCCGGCACCGGCTCGATCGAGCTGCCGGGCAGCTCGCCGCAATGGAGCCGGCCCCCTTCGGGGCCGGAGAGATGGCAGGTCGGGATTCTCGTCGTCGGGCCAACGCAGCCGCAATGGAGCCGGCCCCCTTCGGGGCCGGAGAGAACTTCACCAGCGCCCGCACGACGCCCTGGGGCAGGCCGCAATGGAGCCGGCCCCCTTCGGGGCCGGAGAGCGCACTACCTCCTCGGATCGCTCGTCAACCTCTCGGCGGCCGCAATGGAGCCGGCCCCCTTCGGGGCCGGAGAGCCCGAGCGGGGCACTGGCGGGGTCGTCGGCATCGAACGAGCCGCAATGGAGCCGGCCCCCTTCGGGGCCGGAGAGTCCACCCGCACGCCGTGGGCCACGCTCGGTGGCCGGCCGCAATGGAGCCGGCCCCCTTCGGGGCCGGAGAGCCGGCTGTTCCGCATGTACGACCTGCGCGAGCGGATGGCCGCAATGGAGCCGGCCCCCTTCGGGGCCGGAGAGCAGCGGCCAGGCCGAGATCTTCACCGTCACCTCGGGCCGCAATGGAGCCGGCCCCCTTCGGGGCCGGAGAGAGGACAGCGACGGCCAGCTCATCATCTACACCGCCTCGCCGCAATGGCGCCGGCCCCCTTCGGGGCCGGAGAGCTCACCTCGAACGCCCAGACCTCGGCGTGGCGCC
>CAZIVZ010000150.1:0-7807 GCA_964542495.1 uncultured Aquihabitans sp. | reverse complement strand
TCAACGGAGGAGTCCGTGGGTATCGTAGCGGCCTACCAGCACCTCGTTCCCCGGCCCGCCGAGCCAGCGCAGACCCACGGCGTACAGCGAGCGCACGTCGATGCCGGCGGTCACGTCGCCCTGGGGGTCGAGCCTGGCCAGGTCGGGCGAGCCGACCACCGACGCCTTCACGCCACCGCCCACGAGGAGGTGGGTGCCGCCGTTGCCGTGGTCGGTGCCCGAGCCGTTCTCGCGGGCCCGTCGGCCGAACTCGCTCGTGGTCAGCAGCAGCACCCGTGCGGCGTGGCCGCTCCTGGTGATCGCCTGCTGGAAGCGGGCGATGCCGCCGCCGAGGTCGGCCAACAGGGCCCGATGGGTGGCCGCCTGGTTGGCGTGGGTGTCGAACCCGCCGGCGTTCACCACGATCACCTGGGTGCCGAGGTTCGCGGCGATGAGGTTGGCGGCCACCTGCAAGCCGCTCGTCACGTCCCCCGCCACGTACTCCCCGGCACCGGCATCGGCCGGCGCGGCGGGTAGGGCCCGCTCGAGGTCGGCGTCGTCGAGGCGGTCCATCACCCGCACCGCGGTGGACACGGCTCGCTGGGCGGTGGCGCGCAGCCCGCCGCCCGCCACCGGTGAGGCGCAGCGCAAGAACGCGGCGGTCAGAGCATCGGGGCGCACGCCCGGCGGGGTGGCGAGGGCGAAGCCGGCCGGATCGGTGATCGCGGTGGAGGGGGCCCGTGTGGCGCGCAGGGCGGGGTTCGGGCCACCGATGCTCACGGCGCGGAGCGGGTCGGAGCCGTTCGAGGTGGCATCGAGCCAGCGGCCCAGCCACCCGGTGGTGGAGGCCGTCCCGGGCGTGGCGCTCCACCACGAGTCCAGGGCCTGGAAGTGCGACCGGCTGTTGTCCGGATAGCCGACGCCCTGCACGACGGCCAGCTGCTTGGCGGCCCACAGCGGCGCGAGCTGCTTCAGCGAGGGGTGGAGGCCGTAGCCGGTCTGCCCGTTCAGGGCCACGAGGGTGTCGTCGGCCAGGCCCAGGGTGGGGCGGAGGTCGTGGTAGCGACCGGTGACCGGCACCACCGTGTTCAGCCCGTCGTTGCCCCCACCCTCCTGTACCACCACGAGGATGCGGGAGCCGGCGTCCTTGCCGGTCGGCTGGGACTCGGCGCCGGCCGCCACCGCCGCCTCCACGAGGCCGGCCCAGGTGGCGGCACCAGCCAGCGCGCCGCCGGCGGCCATGCCCAGGAACGATCGTCGGTCCAGGTCCAGGTCGTGGTCCAGGTCGTGTGCACCGGGCATGTCAGGCCACCGTGAGGTCAGGAGAGGCGAGGGCGATGGTCAGTGCCGCCACGCCGGGGCGGCCACCGGCTCGTCTGGCGTCGGTCAGCGCGCCACGGGTGGCGGTGCTGAACCCGTCGGGCCGGGCGAGCAGGTCGGCGAGCCGGGCATGATCGCCCGAGGCGGCGGCCCGCAGCACGGGCGAGGTGTCCTCGGTGGCGGTGGCGAGGGCGGCGGCCAGGTTGGCGCGTGCCACCGTCGTGGCCGTGGAGAGCCAGGCGCCGCCGCCGGGCCAGCCGCCCACGTTGGGCGGGTTCATGGGCACCTGGCCGGCGGCGCGCAGCTGGGTGGCCGCCACCTGGCGCCCGACGGTGGTGCCGGTGGCGCGCCGTGCGGCGGCCAGCCAGGGGACCGGGGCCACCACCACCGCGGGCCGGGCGCTCTCGGGACCGTCGAGGCGGGCGAGGCCGGCCTCGAGGGTGGCCCGCAGCAGGGTCCGCACGTCGAGGTCCGCGGCGCGGAACCGACGAGCCAGGTCCGCGATGAGCCCGGCATCGGCCGTGCCCAGCACCGCCTCCACGAAGGCGCCGGCGATGAACGTGGGACAGGCGGGCTGGGCCGCCAGGGTGGCCACCACGGAGTTGACGTCGCGCACCGTGCGGCCGAGCAGGCGCTGGGGGGTGGGGTCGTGCTGGGCAACGACGAAGCGAGACGTGGTGGGAGCGCCCGGCGCGAGCTTCCAGCCGCTCAGCGCCGCCGCGCAGGCCTTCACGTCGGCCTCGGTGTAGTGGCCCACCCCCAGGGCGAACAGCTCCATGACCTCGCGGCCGTAGTTCTCGTTGGGGGTGCGCCGGGTGTTGTCGCGCCCGTCGAGCCAGACGAGCATGGCCGGGTCGACGGTGACGGCGCGGAGCAGGGCCGAGAACGAGCCGGCTCCTGCTCGCTGGAACAGGCGTAGCTGGGTCACCATGAGCCCGGCCAGGCGGACCTTGGCGATGGCGGTGGCGAAGTGGTTGTGCCAGAACCAGGTGAGCCACGACTCGGTGGGACGGCCGGTGGTGGCGAGGTGGTCCAGCCAGGCCCCGATGGCGGCCTGGGCCTCCTGTCGGAAGTTCGGGTTCGTCGCGCCGGTCTGGCTCAGCCGCAGCCCCGTCCACGGGTCACGGATCGGGGCCACCCCGTGGCGGGCGGGGTCCACCAGGCGGTCCAGCACGGCGTCGACGCCCACCTTCTCCAGGCGATCGAGCTCGCCGGGGGCCAGGCCGAACCCGGCGCGGCGGTGCAACCAGGCGATGGCGGACCGGTCACTCGTGCTCATGGCCACATGGTGGCTCACCGGTGTGAGGAGTCCATGAGGGAGCGAGCGTGGGCTCCCCGCCGTGGTTGGGTCCGGAACGTCAGAGGGTGGGGTCGCCCACGGCGTTGCGGCGCCGGCGCACGGCGATGAGCCCGCCGGCGGCGGCCGCCACCACCGCCACCCCGCCACCGATGAGCAGCGGCGTGTTGGCGTCGTCGTCCGAGCCGGCGGCCTCCTCGGTGCCCCCGGCTTGGCCCAGGGTGGAAACCGGCGAGGGCACCGTGGTGGACCCGCTCTCGGCATCGGCCTTGGCTCGGGCGCCGCGGAACGGGCCGGTCACCTCGTAGGTGATCCCGCCGAGCTTCTCGGCCACGCCAGCGCCGGGGATGATCTCGCTCACCGGCTTCTCGGTGGGGCCCCGCTGGCTGCTGAAGTACAGGCGGTCGCCGGCGGGGTTGAAGCACGGCCCGGTGACCTCCGATCCCTCGTGCTCGGCCCCGGTGATGCGGGCGAAGGGGGCCACCACGCCGTCGGCGGTGATCATCACCACCTCCATGTCGGCGCCGTCCTCGGCCACGAACAGGTCGCCGCTGCCGTCGTCGACGGTGATGTTGTCGACGTGGGACAGCACGGCGCCCTCCACCCCCTTGCCGTCGGGGTCGCCCTTCCAGATGACCCGGTGGCGCTGGTCGGCGAGGTCGATCGAGTGCACCGAGTGGTCGTACTTGGTGGTGAAGTAGACGAAGCCGTCGTGGTACCAGATGCCCTCACCGCCGGGGAACACGGCGGCTCCGGGCACCTGGTCCCGGGTGGGTGTGGTGGCGGCCGAGGGGTCGGGCACCGGCCGCCAGGTGACGGCGCCGTCGTCGGCCACGAGCGCCGCCTCGAGCAGGCCGGTGCGCAGGTCGGGGTAGTTGGTGGGGGTGTAGCGGTACAGGAGGCCGGCGGGGTTGTCCTGGGTGAGGTACACGGCCTTGCCCTCGGGGTCGACCGCCGCTGCCTCGTGGGCGAACCGACCCATGGCCAGGTGGGCCACGGCGCCCTGCTCGCCGGTGGGATCGCACTCCCAGATCCGGCCCTTCTCGTCGGGAGACTCCTCGCCCGACAGCCACGTCCCCCATGGCGTGGGCCCCCCGGCGCAGTTGGAGTTGCTGCCGGTGAGGATCGGGTAGGCCTCGACGACGTCGCCCTCCGCGTCGAACCGGATGGCGCTCACGCCGCCGGCGTCGGGGACCACGAAGGTGAAGACCTCGCTGTTGCACACGTAGATCCAGCCGCCGTCGTCGGTGGGGAAGCAGGCGGCGCCGTCGGGGTAGGCGGGCCAGGCCAGCGTGGTACCCGGGACCCTCTCACCGGCCACCGCGATGACCCGGGAGGCGAAGCCCTCGGGGAGCAGGAGCCCGTTCTCGTCGGGGGTGGTGGCGAGGGGGCCGTAGGGGCCCTCGCCGGGTTCGGCGGTCTGGGCGCTCGCCGTCGCCATGGCGAGGGTGGGCAACACCGCGCCCCCCGCGCCGGCGACGATGGCACCCCGAAGGAAGCGTCGTCGGTCGATCAGGCCGAAGGTACCTGCTCGCCCTGGTCGGGTGTCGGACGCCCCACGTTCACCTCGCAGGAGGCGAGCCGAAGGCGACGTCGATGGTGCGACCGGTCCGGTGGGCGGCGCTCGGGGCGAGGTCGTCGACCACGAACGCCCGCTGGAGCCAGCGGTCGGTGCCGTCGTAGCGGGCCGCGAACGAGCTGCGGCCGTGGATGCACGAGTGGTTGTCGACCACGAGGAGGTCGCTGGGCTGGAGCACCACGGCCAGGCGGCGCGCATGGGCCACTTCGGCCAGGTGGCGGAGCGCGGCGTCGGCCTCGGGGTCGGTGGCGTCCATCAGATCGGCGTCGAAGAGAAGGGTGGGAGCGGCAGGGTCGCCGCTCAGGACCGCGACCGTCGGGGTCGGGGGCGTGTCGGGGGTGCCGCCGAACGACTCGTCGACCCGGGTGCGAAAGCGCGCGTCGCCCAGCACGGCGCGCTCCCGGGCGGTGAGGTGCCCGAGCACCTCGCGCACGCTGCAGAGGTACGTGCTGGCGGCGGCGTCGCTGCGCAGGCAGCTGAGCAGCAGGTAGTGGGGGCGGTGCGGGTGGAAGGCCGTCTCGGTGTGGAACTCCAGGTCGACGGCCGACGAGGTGGAGGTCTGGGTGGCCTCGGTGCCGCGCACCGGGAGCAGGTTCTGGACCGTGGCGCCGCCGTGCTCGGGGCGGTAGCCGACGGGCTCCCCGAGGGCGCGGCCGACGGTGAGCAGGATCAGCTCGCTGAGTGGTGCCTTGCCGGTGGGCGAGGTGGGGAGCTCGGGGGTGGCGGGCAGGTGGCCGGTCGGCACGCCCGTCACGAGGACCGCCCCGGCCGGGCCCGGGTCGGCCCGCAGGTGGTCCAGGGCGCGGCGCACGGCGGAGGGCAGGAGGCCGCGGCAGGTCCCGGCCAGGTCCACCAGGGCATCGTCGACCGGTGCGTCCGCCGGCAGGAGGAGTGCCCGGTCCACCAGGGCGCTCCAGTCGCCGGGAGCCGTGGCGATCTCGGGCACCGGATGGTGACAGGTGTCGAGCAGCATCCCTGCACGATACAACTGTTCCGAGTGCGATCAAGGCCGGAACAGTTGTTCCGGGCCTCGGATCGCCGGGCTCACTCGTCGCTGAGTGCCCCTGATTCCCTCCATGCCGCTTCGATGCGCTCGAGGCGGTCGCCGGCGGTGGCGCGGAGCTTGGCGGCCACGCCGGCCACGAGCGACTCGAGCAGGGCCAGGGCCGCCACGTGGGAGTCGAACGGGCCCGGCGTCTCCGACGCGACCGTGAAGGCGAGGGTGGCGTGCGCGGTCAGTGGCGAGAGCGCCGAGGCCGTGATGGCCACGATGCGGGCGTCGCCCCGGTGCGCCTGGGCGAGGGCGGCGAGCAGCCAGCGGTCGTAGCGGGGGAGGTCGAGCGTGACCACCACGTCGCCGGGCGCGAGCAGGGCCATGGCGCGGCTCACCGCCACCTCGGTACCGTGCAGCTCGACCACGCCCGGCCGGAGCATGGCCAGCTCGGTGGCGAACTGGGCGCCGATGCCCTGCGAGGCGTCCGCGGCCAGGACGAACACCGTGCGGGACCGGGTGGCGAGCAGGGCCACGGCCGCGTCGAAGTCGGCCCGGTCCACGGCGTCGAGCGTGGTCCGCACCGCCTCGGTGGCCACCTCCACCGATCGCGCCAGCGGGTCCCGAGCTCCAGGTCGGCGGATCCGCTCCGCGGCGCGTCGGCGAGCAGGGCTGAGGTCGTCCTGCACGCGCTCCTGGAGGGCGGCGAACCCCTCGAGGCCCAGCCGGCTCGTGAGCCGGACGACGCTGCCGCCGCTCGTCTGGGCCGCTCTCGCCACCGACGCCACCGTGCCGAAGGCCACGGCGTGGGGGTCGCTCAGCACGAGGTCGGCCACGCGGCGCTCGGCCGGGGAGAGCACGTCCCGCTTCGCCCGGATGAGAGAGGCCACGTCCACGTCGGGATCCTTCCAGATCCGCAGGTTGATGGAGCGGGCCGGGTTCGGCAGGCTGCCCGGGACGTGAACTGGCCGACGTGGAACCAGGCTGCGATAGCGGCGGCGTGCTCGGGCCTCGTCGCGCTCGCCCTGCGCCGCCGCGACCTCGACGGGTGGCGGGCGGCGATCGGCCAGGCGGCCACGGAGCTGGCCATCATCGCCGGGCTCTACTCGGTGTGGCGTGTGGCCCGGAAGCTGCCGTTGGCCCAAGACGAGGGTGCGGTGGGGCGGGCCCACCAGATCGTGGACCTCGAGGCTGCGCTGCACCTGCCGACCGAGCTCGACGTGCAGCGGTGGTTCCTGGAGCACGACGCTCTGGCCCGACTGGCCAACACCTACTACGCGACGCTCCACGTCCCGATGCTGCTCGGCTTCCTCGTCTGGCTGTTCGTCCGCCACCGTGAGCACTTCGCCCGCTGGCGCAACGCCCTGTCCATCCTCACCGGCTTCTGCCTGGTGATCCGGTTCGTCCGGGTGGCTCCGCCGCGCTTCCTGGGTGAGCTCGGCTACGTCGACCTCTCCACGCGCTACGGGTTGAGCATCTACGGCCCGGTGGGCACCGGCGTGTCCGACCAGTTCGCCGCCATGCCCTCCATCCACGTGGGCTGGGCGGCGGTGGTGTCCTTCGGCGTGGTGGCGGCCGGCACCAGTCGCTGGCGCTGGCTCGCGCTGGCCCATGTGGTCATCACGTTCGTGGTGGTCTCGGCCACGGGGAACCACTGGTGGCTGGATGGCATCGTGGCCGTGGCCCTGCTCGGCGTCGCCCTCCGCATCGACACCGTGGTGCGTCGCCGGCGAGCGCGGATCACCGTGGTGGAGCCCACCGGGCCGGCCGCCGAGCCGGAGCCGGCCCCGTCAGCGCGCTGCTGAGGCGCTGCGCTCCTCGACCCGGCCGTCGGCGTGGCGAGCGAAACGGCCCCTCGTGGGCCCGTGGTGCGGTGCGTCGTCGTCCCATGGCCAGCCGCCGAAGCCCGTCTCGCGGAAGTCGGCGAACGCCTTCGACAGCTCGTCCTCGGTGTTCATCACGAACGGGCCGTAGCGCGCCACCGGCTGGCCGATGGGACGTCCCTGGAGCACCAGCACCTCGGCTGGCCCGCGCTCGGCGGCGAGCGTCACGGGCACGTCGGCGCGCACCAGCGCGCCCGTGTCGGCGTCGACCAGGTGACCGCCGATCGACAGGCCGTCGCCTTCGAACACGTAGATGGTGCGCACCGTGTCGGGCCCGGCCGCGGGTGGCAGCACCCACGACGCATCGCCGTCGAGCGCGAGGTGCCAGATGGCGACGTCGGAGTCGGGGTGTGACGCCCAGGAGCTCGGCGGTGGCGGGGGCGGCGTGACGCCCTCGACGGCGCCGGCGATGACGGTGAGCTCGGCGGTCCGGCCCTGGTCGTCGGTGCGCACGACGCGTGGGATGTCCTCGGCCCACAGCATCGTGAAGTAGGGGTCGACGAGCTTGTCGTCGGCCGGCAGGTTCAGCCAGATCTGGAACAGCTGGAGCGGGTTCGGCTCGTCGGGCTCGGTGAGGGGGAACATCTCGGAGTGCACCACGCCGCCGCCGGCGGTGAGCCACTGCACGTCCCCCCGGCCGAACCGGGCGGTGGCGCCGAGCGAGTCGGCGTGGTCGATGAGCCCCTTGCGCACGAAGGTGACCGTCTCGAACCCGCGGTGCGGGTGCTGGGGGAAGCCGGGCACGACATCGCCGTGGT
>CAZIVZ010000149.1:0-7847 GCA_964542495.1 uncultured Aquihabitans sp. | reverse complement strand
TCGGACCCGTGGGACCAGTCGGACCCGTGGGACCAGTCGGACCCGTGGGACCAGTCGGACCCGTGGGACCAGTCGGACCCGTGGGACCAGTGGGGCCGGTGGGACCGGTCGGACCCGTGGGACCAGTCGGACCCGTGGGACCCGTCGGACCCGTCTCACCCGTGGGGCCAGTCGGACCTGTGACGCCGCGGGTGGGCAGGGCAACGCTGGCGACCGCGGTGTTGTTGGCTCGGCTGGGATCGTGCTTGTCGCTGTCGACAGCGACGATGTTGGTCTTCACCGCGCCGGCAGGGTTCACCGAATCGCTGTCCGCCCACGTCCCGGAGACGGCGATGCTCGTCGATGCTCCTGGAGCCAGCGGACCAGGGATGGTGCAGGTCAGCAGGCGGAGCGTGGTGTCGTTGGCGCAACCCGGCGGCACCGGACTGACGGTGAAGCCGGATGGATAGGAGTCGGTGACCACCACGTTGCACGCCGCGTCGAACTGCGAGCAGCCGGTGCCGCCGGTGGGGTCACCGGTGGTGGACGAGGTGTTCGCCACCGTGAGCGTGTAGCTGGAGGTGTTGTTCGACTCGCAGCCCGACACGCCCGGGAGCTCGACGTTGCACGAGGTGGGGGATGCCACCGACTTGGCCACGGCCAGGTCTGCCTCGCAGGCGAAGAAGCTCACCCGCACGGCGCCGTCACCCCCGTTCGCGTCGACGGTGGCCCCGAGGCCGGCGTTGGTGGGGTTGGAACCTGCCCCGTAGGAGGCGGCATGCCCGCTCGTGGCGGTGGCGAAGCCCGACGCGTTGCCGTAGGAGCCACCACCAGCACCGCTCCCGCCGATCGAATCGCCGCTGCCGTCGGGTGCACCGCCGCCACCACCACCGCCGTACCCGCCGCCACCACCGCCGCCATCGGCATCGACCGCGAAGGCCGTGGTCCCGGCCGCGCCGGACCCCCCGGCAGCGACGCCGGTTCCCGAGGTGCCACCGGTGGGAGGGTTGCCGGCCGTGGCGCTGCCCCCCGTGCTTCCCCCACCGCCGGCACCGGTGCCGGCGGCTCCACCGGACCCGGCCGACCCGCCACCGCCCCCGGTGGCGCCGCCGTTGCCGTTGGCACCGCCGCCACCTGCACCGATAGTCGCGTCACCGCCACCGGATCCGCCGCCCGCGTTGACGTCGGCACCAGCGGATCCGCCGCCGCCACCGGCGATCAGCACGGTGGAGCCGTTCACCCGGACCGCGGTGGCGCCGCCGCCACCACCGCCTTCGTTCTCGGCAGAGGTGTCGGAGGTCTCGCCACCCAGCCCGCCCGTGCGGCCGAGGTTCCCGGTGCGGCCGCCGCCGGTGCTGTTGGCCTGACCGGTGGCGTTGCCGCTCTCGCCACCCTCGCCGACGAGCGCCTGGATCGAGGCACCGGGCGCCACCCGAAGCCGAGCCAACTGGACGACGGCACCGTTGCCGGCACGCCTCGGGTTGGAGCCGCCGTTCTCGTTCTGCTCGCCTCCGCCGCCGCCGGCCCCGATGGCCGTGATGGTGGCGAAGCAGGCGCCGTCGGGCACCACGATGGTGTTGACCATGCCCGAGTAGCCCGAGATGACCACCTCGCTACCGACCGCCGGGCTGGCCGCCCCCTGGGCCGGCAGGGTCCCGGCGATGGCGGCGACGCTGGCCGCCACCACGGCGACGAGGGCTCGACGGTGTCGGGCAGGACGGGTGACGTGCGTGGGGGCGATGCTCTTGGTCATCGGTGACCCTTCTCCGTGCGAACGGGCGGCATGATCGGTGACACCTGGAGGTGTCGCCGCAGCATCAGAGAACGCAATGCGTGATTCGTGACGCCATGGCAAGAGCCGTATGGTCTACGGGCCATGCCAAACATGCTGAAAATGTGTCGCACCACCGTGAAGATCCTGTCCTGCACGGTGATCTTGGCTCTCCTGACGGTAGGTCCGGCGTGTTCCGACCAGCAGCCCGATGCGCTCGACATCCCCACGCGGCGGGAGTTCACCGCGGTGATCCGCTCCGGCGGGCTCGGACGTACCCTCACCGAGGTCGCCACGCCGATCACCCTGTTCGCACCGAACGACCGAGCGATCGCCGCGGCGAGGCGATCGCACCCCGAGCTGTTCGACGGTCCCGATGCCGAGGCGTTCCTGGCCAAGCTCCACCTGGTGACCCGACGGCTGGCGCCGGGGGAGCTCCGTGCCCTCGCCGGGCGTACCCTGCACATGGCGGCCGGGCTCAACTTCGAGGTCACCGCGGCGGGCGACACGGTCACGATCGGCGGAGCGAGGGTGGGTCACATCCTGGAAGAGGGCCCTGACCTGGTGGTCTACGGCCTCGATGGTGTGCTGTCTCCCACGGCGCCGGACCGTCGGGGAAGCTAAGGCCGAGGCGCCATCACCGTCCGGGCTCCGCCTGCGCCAGGTCGACGACGGCGGCCACCGATGCCGGCACCGATGTCCAGGACTTCACCACCGTGCCGTCGGGATCCAGCACCGCCACGCCACCGTCCGGGCCGACCCGGAGCAGCTTGCGCACGCGAGCCGGCGACGAGGCGGAGCTCCACGCCGAGACCCCGGTGGCGACGGACTCGACCTCCAAGGCCGCTGGCAACGTGGGCAACCCGATCGCCAGCACGGAGTAGGGGGTTCGCCCGAAGGCGTCGGCCATGAGATCGCTGAGGCGACCGGCGCAGGCATCGCACTCCGGCCCGCCGACGACGACCACCGTCCGCCCCTCCGGGGCGATCACCCGGTCCAGCGTCGCGTAGGAGTCCTCGCGTCGGAGCTCGACCCCGGCCACCGGGGACCGGCCGTCGATGGCGGGCACGTCGACCGGCGCGAGGCCGTGCGGTGCACCGCAACCGACCAGGAGGACCAGGCAGGCGGTCGACGCTGCTGCCCCGATGCGTCGGCGCGTCGGCCCCCTCGGACCCTTCGGACCCCTCGAGCGAGTGGATCGCCTCAGACCCCTCGAGCGCGGACCGCCGCTCCACGCCCACCCGATCGTGACCGCGAGGATGGCCAGCAGACCGAGCCACCAGGTCGCCGACCAGGGTCGGTACCGAAGCTCCACCTCATGGGTGCCCGGTCCCACGGGGATGGCGAGCCAGGTGGGCGCCACCGCCGCCACCGGCACCTCCTCGCCGTCGACCGTCGCCGTCCACCGAGGGTGCCAGTTGGCCTTGACGAGCACCGCGCCAGGCGCATCGAACACCGCCGTCGTGGACATCTTCCCTTCGTCGAGGGCAAGTCGCGTGCGCCGGAGCCGGCCGGGACGGTCCGTGGCCGCCCGCTGGGCGGTGATCGACGGCGAACGGCCGGCCAGCTCGAGCAGGCGGACCGAGGTGGGCGAACCACCCTGGGCTCGCATGACCGGCAGCAGCTCGGCGGCCAGGCGGTCGGTGGCCACCGGGAGCGCCGGGCCCACCACAGAGACCGCCGACACCATCCCCTCACCCGGCAGCTCCCACAGCTGCACATCACCGCGCGCGGCCAGGAACCACGCTCCGGTGGGCGGGCGCTGCCCACGCGGGACGAGCACGTAACGGATCCCGAAGGCGTCGAGGTCGGCGGCGGTGGACTCGTCGAGGTAGGTCTCGAGGTCGGCCGCGAGCGCGGACACGCGGAGGTTGAAGCCCATGGCATCGACGGGGAGGTGCGCCAGCCAGATCGGCGCGCTGGCCGACCCGATGCGGAACTGGCCACCCCACCCATTCAGCTTCCCGGCGTAGATGCGACCGCCGCCGCGCTCGTGGGCGATGGCGACGAGCTCCGCGGCATCGTCGCCCGTCGCCCCGTCGGCGATGGCCTGCTGGGCAACCCACGAGCGGTCCTCCTCCACCAGTGTGCGCGTGGAGACCACCGCTGGGGCCACGACGAGGGCAGCGGCGATCAGGCCCAACACCGCGCCGACCTCGGCGAGGCGTGGCATACGGCCCACGCCGACCCGACTCGACCACCGGGCGAGCGCATCGGCGACGGCATCGCCCCCGATCCCCACGAGCAGGACCAGGCCGAGCTGGAGGGTGGCCACGTAGCGGTGGAGGAAGACCTCGGAGGCACCGGGCACCAAGCCGATCACCGCTCCGAAGGGGTCCTCGCCGACGAACAGGACGAGGCTGGCTGCCGTGACCAGGACCACCTCCCGGTCGCCGTCTCGCGGCGTGCGCCAGCGGCGGAGCGCGATCAGCAGGCCCGCGGCAGCGACGATGCTGAGCAGCGGGAGGCGGCGAGCGTCGATGAGGTCGCCGGCCAGGGCCCAGCCCAGCACCCGCCGCCAACCGAACGAGGCGCCGAAGACGCCCTGGCCGTTGAACGAGGAGTCGTTGACCGCCCACCGGTCCACCAGGAACGGCACCAGCACCCACGCCGACGCGACCGTGGCGAGGACGCTGAGCCCGACGACGCGGGGCACGCGCTCGCGCCACGCGCCAGGTCTCACCAGCGCCCACAGCCCGATCGCCACCAGCACGAACCATGCCGTGGGCAGGTGGAAGGCGACCGTGAGGGCTACCGCGGCGACGGCACGCCCGTACCCCGCACCGGTCCGCACCGCTCGCGCCGACCACCCCAGCGCCAACGGCGCCATCCACATGCCCCACGCCTGTGACCACAAGCCGTTGCCGATCCAGAGGTAGCTGAACGGCTCGAACCCGTAGCCGGTGGGCGACCGCACCAACGGCGCCACCAGGGCGGCCAGCACCGCCGCCCGCACGGTGAGGCCGAACGCCCGCGCGCCCAGGTAGACGGCGATGGGCCAGGTGCCCACGAGCACCCAGAGGAGGAGGTGGGTCGACTGCTCGGCGCCGAGCGGGACGCCGACCAACCCGGCGAGCAGGTGCGGGAGGCTCTGGTAGTGGTGGAACTGCGGCAGACCGCCGGACAGCCGCGGGAACCAGCCGTCGGTGGGCACGTGGCCCTGACGGAACCGATCCGTGGCCCACGAGACCATGGAGAGGTGGAACGAGAGGTCGTTCGGCCACGTGGCCATCCGCAGCAGATGCCGCATCGCCCAGAGGTTCAGCGCCGTGGCCGCGCCGATGACCGCCACGGCGGCTCGGCGTGCTCGGGGGGAGGCCGAGCAGGGCGATGCAGTCCGGTCGACGGCCGCGCCGCCGTTCACGAGGCGGTTCACGAGGCGGGCACCGCCTGGGTCACGGCGCCGCCGGCCAGGCACAAGCGCGCATCGGCCGGGACCTCGAAGCCGATCTGGCTGGCCTCGAAGGGGACCGTCGACACGATCCAGCGCCGCTCGCCACGACCCTGGGGACTGGCACCGATGTAGCGCGACGGTGCCATTCCCGCCGCCACCAGGGCGATGTGGGCATCGGAGCGACCCGCGAGGCGCAGGTCGAGGACCCACGGCCCGGTTGTGACCGGGCGGGTGAGGGGCACCCACACGAGTGCGGACCGATCCCCGGCGACCCAGCACCCGTCGTCGTGCTGCACGTCCGGCTCTCCGACCGCGGTGAACGCCTGGTCCGGCACCAACTCGGTGAGGGGCGCCAGGCGGACGGGTTGCAGCCGGCCCGAGTCGTCGGGAGCCAGCAGGCGGTCGGTGGGGGCGAAGCGCAGGCCCGGTACCCCCCGAGCGGCGGTGTGCGACAGGAACAGGAACTCACCGAACTGCGGACCGAGCACCGTGGCGGGGACCAGCGCATCGACCACCGACGAACCCGCGGGCGCCTGCGCCCAGGATTCAGCGAGGCGATCCCGGTAGCGCCGCGACTCGCGGGACGGCGCCTGGACGGCGACTGCGACCTGTCCCACGACGCCGACCCCCAGCAACGCCACCACGGCGGCTCGAGCGGCGGCGCCGACCCGTACCGGACGTGCCCGGCGCGCCGAGGGCCACCGACCCGCCACCAGCACCGGTACGAGCCAGATCAGGTCGGCCAGGTACCGGGCCTCCACGGCATGGTCCCAGCCCAGCAGCTCGAGTCGACCCCAGGCCACGAGCGCCCCACGCACCAGCACCGTGAGCGCCACGGCGACGATGGGCACCAGCACCGCACGCCCGGCTGCACGCAGGGCGAGCACCGCGGCCATCACCGCGGCGAGGACGCCGACGACCAGCGTGACCGCCGACGAGCCGACGAGGTCGACCCGCCCCGGCACCAGGCCCACCAACGACGGCAGCAGGCCGCGGGCGAGGAAGGCCACCGGAAACGTGATGAGGTCGATCAGCCCCGGCCGGACCGGCACGCCCAGCTCCCCCGCCGCCGACGCTCGGACCACGAGGGCCGCCACCAGCGGGGCCAGCAGGAGCGCCCAGCTTCGCCGCTGCCCCCAGAGCTCCCGGGCCCGGTCAACGGGCCCGCCCCGGGCGTCGGCGACCGCCAGGACCAGCGGCGGCACGAGGAACACCGCGGCACCTTCGGTGAACGACAGGCCCACCAGCAGCGAGGTCGCTCCGAGCCCGATCCCCCACCGCGCGCCTCGACGGCCGGCTTCGGCCCCGGCCAGCACGCCCATGCCCGCGAGCATCGACGGGTACAGGTTGACCCCGGCAGACCACCAGGTGGACGCCGCCGCGAGCGGCGCGGCCGATGCGGCGAGCGCTCCGGCCACCGCGGCGGGCCAGGGCCGGGCCCCGACCTGACGCGCCGTGGCCGAGGCCGCCAGCGGCACCGCAGCACCCATGGCTCCCAGCATGGCGACCGCCCAGCGGTACTGGTCGTGGCCGGGGCCGGCGACCAGCCCGATCAACACGTTGGCTCCCGGGGTCACGTGACCGAAGACGGGGCGGCCCAGGAAGTCCCAGGCCCAGCCGAGGTCGTGCGCCACGGTGAGGTTCCAGAAGTCGTCGTAGTAGAACCAGCCGCACCCCGCCAGGACGCCGGTGAGGATGCCGCTCGCGACCACGGCGGCCGCCACCAGGTGAGCGGGTCGCCAACGGCCACCGCGGGCGCGCTCGGGCGCAGCCTGGTGGGCTGGTGGGTCGACCGTCGTCTGCATCAGGGCGTTAGAGCGCGCCCGCTGCGGCTGGTGACGGCTGTGCGCACCGGCTGGGCGAGGGGCCGGTCGTGTTGCGCGGCCGTCATCTGACGTAGTAGCGAAAGGCAGGCTTTTCGGCCGTTCGCGCGCCCCCGCACCCCCGGGGCGCCCGGGAACGAGCGTCCGGAGGCCATTGCTCCACCCGCAGACCCGACGAAGGATCCAAGGTGCACCTGCTCGCAGCCGAGGGCGGCTACAAGCTCTTCGAACTGGGAGGGACCGACAAGGCCCTCCTCTACCTCTCGCTCGTCGTGGCGATCGCCGCACTCGGCGTGGGCTACGTGCTGATGCAGGGCGTGCTCTCGTCGGAGGACGGCACACCCGAGATGAAGAAGATCGCCGTCGCGATCCAAGAGGGTGCCATGGCGTACATCACGCGCCAGTTCCGCACCATCGGCCTCATCGTGGTGCCGCTGGCGGTGGTGGTGTTCCTCACCTCCGCCGAGATCTTGAAGCCCGACGACACGGTGGCGCTGAGCTTCGTGCAGTCCGGCCTGTTCCGCACCCTGGCGTTCATCGCCGGCGGCGCGGCCTCCGGTGCCATCGGCTTCCTCGGCATGTGGCTGGCCACGCGCGGCAACATCCGCACCACGGCCGCCGCCACCAAGAGCGACTTCCCAGGCGCCCTGAAGGTGGCCATCCGCACCGGAGGCGCCGTTGGCCTGGCCACCGCCGGCCTCGGCCTGCTCGGGGCCACCACGATCATCCTGGTGTTCCAGAACACCAGCTCCGCCATCCTGGTGGGCTTCGGCTTCGGCGGTTCGCTGCTGGCCCTGTTCCTCCGGGTCGGTGGCGGCATCTTCACCAAGGCGGCCGATGTGGGCGCCGACCTCGTCGGCAAGGTCGAGGCGGGCATCCC
>CAZIVZ010000148.1:0-7863 GCA_964542495.1 uncultured Aquihabitans sp. | reverse complement strand
AAGACGCCGGCCAAGAAGGCGGCGGCCAGGTAGGCGAGCGCCCTCCTCGACCCATGGAACCGGTCTCGGGCGAACCCCGCCGCCACCGGCGCCGCTGGCCCTTGGTGGTGGCCGGCGTGGTGGCGCTGCTGGCGGTGGGGGTGGCGGTCATCCTCGTGGTGAGCCAGGACCGCGCCCGGCCGGTGAGCGTCGACGAGGCCCGGGACCGCCTGGGCACCGCGGCCACCGACGACGGCGGCGGCGAGCGACCGGCCGAGGGCGTCTACCGCTACGAGGGCACCGGGCACGAGTCGCTCTCGGTGCCCCCGCTCTCGCAGGACCAGGGGCCCACCATGCCGGCCACGGTGGAGCACCTCACCGACGGCTGCTGGTCGTTCCGCCTCGACTACAGCACCAACCACTGGCAGACCTGGGACTACTGCCCCAAGGCCGACGGCTTGCACGAGCGAGGGGGCAGCACCTGGCAGCGGTGGATGGTGGGCGCCACGGCCCTCACCAACCTGACCAGCTTCACCTGCCCGCGCTCGATCGTGGTCCCGAGCGAGCGCAAGGTCGGCCAACGTTGGAAGGCCCGGTGCGAGGGGACCAACGAACTGGTCGACGGCACCTCGGTCTCGGCGGGGACCACCGAGTTCATCGGCGACGAGGACCTCACCGTCGGGACGGAGGAGGTGCCCGTGGTCCACTTCCGCAGCGAGCGCACGATGTCGGGCTCGCAGGAGGGCACCGACCGGGCCGACTGGTGGTTCGCCACCGACACGGGCCTGCTCGTGCGCAACCGCCGCACCATCGAGGTGCGCACCGACACGCCCGTGGGCACCTCCACCTACGAGGAGGACGGCGAGTTCCGCCTGGTGGCGCTGGAGCCCGCCGGCTGACCCAGGCGCACCGGCAGGGCGCCGGCTTCAGCGCAGCCCGAGCCAGAGGGTGAAGCGAAGCATCGGTTCGTAGCCGAGGTCGGCGTAGACCTTGCGCCCGAGGTCCGAGGCGATCAGCGCCGACGGCAGGTCCGCCATCGCGGCAGCCGCCGCCGCGGTGACGGCGGCCCCGGCGCCGCGGCCACGCCACTCCGGTCGCGTGGCCACCATCTCCACCAAGACGAGCTGGTCGGTGAGGTACGCAGCCGCCGTGGCCACAGGTCGATCGCCGTCGTAGCCCACGAAGAAGCGCCACCCGGTGTCCAGCAGCCTGGGCGCCAGGAACACGGCGCGCTCGTAGGGCAGCAGCTCGGGCGTGGGATAGGCCTCGATGAGGGTCTGCTCGAAGTCGGCCAGCGCGTCCTCGTCGGCCACCTCGACGATCCGCAGCCCAGCGGGTGACGGCACCGCCGCTGGGGTCGGCGGCCGTCGCATGAGCGGCGGGTGACCGACGGGCTGGAAGCCCTCGGGGCCGAGGTGAGGGAGGGGCCAGGCCGAGAACACCAGGTAGGGACCTCCGGGCTGTGCTCGGTAGAAGGACCGCAGCGACCCGCTCAGCTCTTCCCCGCCGCCGTCGGCCGCCGGCCGGGTGAGCATGGCCACGTTGCCGAAGGGGGTGGCAAGCCCCGCGTCGGCGAGGACGCGGCCGGTCGACGCATCGTCCGCCACCCGACCATCCAGCGCTGTCACCAGGGCGCGGTAGGCCTCGGCCTGGGCTCGCACGAAGTCGATCACCAGGTTGTCGCCGGGCGGCGTGGACGGGCGGTACCCGTCGTCGAGGACCTCACCAGGCTCCGCGGCCAGATCGCCCATCGCTCTCCCGTTCGGCGGGTCGGCTCCCACGTGCCGCCGCTACGTGCCGGCACCACGCTAGATGCGGCCATCACACTCCGCTCACAGGATCGTGCCAGCCTGGGAGCCATGCACCCATCCCGCGCCCGCTCCCGCGCCCCGCTCGCCCGCCTCGCCACCGCCGTCGCGCTCGTCGCGCTCGTCTCGGCCGTCAGCTTCACCGCGACGCCGGCATCCGCGGCTGCACCCGAGCGCTACCGCGACGCCGTGTTCGCCCGCACCACCAAGAGCACCTACGTGTACAAGACGCCGCCGGACCTGGTGACCGGCAAGCTCACCCCGCTGCGCCTCGACGTGTACCGCCCGGTCGGCGACACGCTCGCCAAGCGGCCGGCGATCATCTGGATCCACGGCGGCGGGTTCCGCATGGGTGACCGCTCCCACCTGGGCGCCATCGCCGCCGAGTGGGCGCAGAAGGGCTACGTGACGGTGTCGATCAGCTACCGCCTCGACAGCCGTGGCCCGTGCCAGGCCGTCGCCTCCGGCGGTGCCGTCCGTTGCTCCAAGGCCATCGAGGCCGCCCAGGCCGACGCACTCACGTCGGTCGCGTGGCTGCGGGCCCGGGCCACCTCGTTCAAGGTCGACCCCTCCCGCATCGCCGTCGGGGGCAGCTCAGCCGGCGCCGTCACCGCCGTGAACGTCGCCCAGCGCGCCAACCCGGGTGGCGGCACCGTTCCGGCGCGGGTGAAGGTGCGCGCCGCCCTGGCCATGTCGGGCTGCCAGTTCGACCGGGGCAGCATCGACGCCAACGACGCCCCGATCTCGTTCCTCGCCTCGGGCAAGGACCCGCTGGTGGCCTACCGCTGCGTGCAGGCCACCGCCGATCAGGTCGAGAAGGTCGGCACGCCTGTGGAGCGCATCTACTACCCGAGCGAGTCCGGCCACGCCCAGCAGCTCTACCGCCAGCACCAGGCCCAGGTCGACCCCAAGTGGGAGTCGTTCCTCATCGACCACCTGGACCTGTAGCGGTCAGGTGAAGTCGCCGCGCTCGGGGAGGGCGCCGGTGGCGAGCTGGGCGGCTCGGTCGACGACGGCGTCGGCGTGGTACGGATGGGTCAGCAGCAGGAACCGCTCGGCCCGCACGGCGTCGACCACCATCGAGGCCACCTCGCCCGGGTCGATGCCCTCGGCGGTGACCTCCACGAGCACCTGGTTCACGAACGCCTGGTCGTCGGTGGCCGACGTGGCCAGCTCGGCGGGACGGTGGCGCTCGGACCCCGCGGCGATGTCGGTGGCCACCGTGCCCGGGCACAGCGCCGTGACCTTCAGCGCCGAGCCCACCATGGCGAGGTCGGCCGCCAGCGCCTCGGTGGCGGCCACCGCGGCGAACTTGGAGATCCCGTAGGGACCGGCGTAGGGCGTGCCGAGGAGGCCGGCGATCGAGCAGGTGTTGACGATGTGGCCCTCGGTGCCCTGGGCGATCATCCGCGGCACGAACGCCCGGATGCCGTGGAGGATGCCCCACAGGTTCACGCCCAGCACCCACTCGAGGTCGGCCGCAGGCCGCTCCCACAAGAAGCCCCCCACGAACACGCCGGCGTTGTTGGCCAGCAGGTCCACCTGGCCCCACTCGGCGAAGACCCGGTCGGCCAGCGCGCCCACCTCGTGGGCCAGGCGCACGTCGGTGGGCTGCACGAGGACGTCGGTGGGATCGGCCCCGGCGTCCACCAGCCCGAGCGCGGCCTCGGCGAGCGGGTGCGGCTCCACGTCGGCGAGGACCACGCGCATCCCCTCTGCCGAGAGCGCTCGGGCCAGGGCGCGACCGATGCCGCTCCCCGCTCCGGTGACCACGGCGACCTTGCCGGCGAGCTCCTGCACGCTGGGCCTCCTCCCGTCAGGCCGTGGCCGCGGCGCCGTCGAGGTGGCGGGCCAGGAACCGCCCGGCCGCCTCGAGGCACTCGTCGGACTCGGGGATGATCTCGGCGGGGAAGCCGGGGAAGACGTGGAACAGATCCGGCCACACCACCAGCTCGGCCTCGCCGCTGGCGGCCAGCACCCGCTCGGCGAGCACGACCGAGTCGTCGAGCAGCACCTCGGCGTCGCCCACGTCGATGCGCAGGGGCGGGAGGCCGGCCAGGTCGGCACCGACCGGCGAGGCGAGCGGGTGCTCGGCGTCTTCGCCTTGGAGGTAGTGCTGGGCCATGTCGGCCAGGGCCTCCGCCGACAGCATGGGGTCGACGTCGGCTCGAGACTCGTGGCTGTCGCCGCTCTGGGTCAGGTCGACCCACGGGGAGATGCAGAGGCCGGCCGCCGGCTGCGCCCCGCCCGCGTCGCGCACGGCGAGGAGCACGGCCATGGTGAGCCCACCCCCGGCGGAGTCGCCGGCCACCGCCACCGGGCCGTCGGCCTGGAGCTCGCGCACCGCGGCCACGGCGTCGTCGAGGCCGGCGGGGAACGGGTGCTCGGGCGCGAGGCGGTAGTCGAGGCTCACCACCGGCCGCCGGGCCGCCAGCGCCAGCCGGCCGGCCAAGCCGCGGTGGGTGGCGAGCGAGCCCGACACGTAGCCGCCCCCGTGGAGGTAGAGCACGGTGCCGGGCCCGTCGACCACCACCGGCACGCTGCGCTCGGCGGGGCGGCCGGCCACGGTGAGTTCGGTGACCTCGACGCCCGGCGGCGCCGGCACCGATCCGGCGAGGGCCTCGAGGTTGGCTCGGCGCTCCTCCACCGGGACGATCGCGGTGGCGCGGTCGCCGAGGAGGGAGCGGATCAGGTCGACACCGGGGTGGGCCATGGCGGCAGTCTGGCCCATCGGGCGTGGGTACGTTGTCCGGATCATCACCGAAGACGACGCCACCATCGCCCGCCACCTCGAAGACCTCAGCGTGCCGACGCTGGCGCTCTCGATGGTCCACCTCACCGGCGATCCGTCGTGGATCCGCGGCCCGATCCGCCCGCTCGGCAGCTACATCAACGAGGTGCAGGGGTTCCTCCCGCCCGAGGACCAGGCCACCGTGCGGGCCCAGGCGCTGGCCGCCATCGTCGAGTTCCGCGACGGGTCCCAGGTCCTCCCGCCACCGCCTGGCCCGGAGCTGGTGCGGGAGATGATGGCGTACCTCGTGGGCGCCGAGGTGCCCGACGAGTACGTGCCGCTGGTGCTCGAGGAGCTCGAGCTCGACGGCGTGGACCGTCGCCAGGTGCCCTTCCCGCCCGGGACCACCGCCGAGGCGCGGGCCGGCTTCCCGGTGGTGATCGTGGGCGCCGGCATGTCGGGCCTGCTCGCCGGCATCCGCCTCGGCCAGGCCGGCGTGCCGTACACGATCATCGAGAAGAACCCTCGCGTGGGCGGCACCTGGCACGAGAACCGCTACCCGGGCTGCCGGGTCGACGTGGGCAACCACTTCTACTGCTACTCGTTCGAGCCCGACGACCACTGGAGCGAGTTCTTCGCCCGCCAGCCCGAGCTGCAGGCCTACTTCGAGCGCACCGCCGAGCGCCACGGTGTGGTCGACCACATCCGCTTCGACACCGAGGTGGCCGGCGCCCGGTGGGACGAGGCCACGGCCCGGTGGACGGTCACGATCCGCCCCGCCGGCACCGGCCACGAGGGCGACGAGGGCGATCACCAGGTGCTCGACGCCGCCGCCCTCGTGAGCGCGGTCGGCCAGCTCAACCGGCCCAAGCTCCCCGACATCGCCGGCCGGGACTCCTTCGCCGGCCTGGCCATGCACTCGGCGCGGTGGGTGGACGGCACCGACCTCACCGGCAAGCGGGTGGCCGTGGTGGGCACCGGCGCCAGCGCCTTCCAGATCGTGCCCACCATCGCCGCCGAGACCGAGCACCTCACGGTGTTCCAGCGCTCGGCGCCGTGGATGTTCCCCAACCCCCACTACCACGACGCCGTGGGGCCCGGCGTGCCGTGGGCCATCCGCAACCTGCCGTCGTACGGGCGCTGGTACCGGTTCCTGCTGTTCTGGCCGGCGTGCGACGGTGGCCTCGAGGCCATGCGCATCGACCCCGACTACCCCCACCAGGACCGAGCCATCAGCGAGGTGAACGACGCCGCCCGCGAGGTGCTCCCGGCGAGGATGGCCGAGCCGGTGCGCGCCGACCTCGAGCTGCTGGCCAAGGTGGTCCCCGACTACGTGTGCCTCGGCACGCGCACCCTCCAGGACAACGGCTCGTGGCTGGCCGCGCTCACCCGCCCCGACGTCGACCTCGTCACCGACGCGATCGCCGAGATCGTCCCCGAGGGGATCGTCGACGTCACCGGCCGCCTCCACGAGGTCGACGTGATCATCTGGGCCACCGGGTTCCAGGCCAACCGCTACCTCTGGCCGATGGAGATCGTGGGGCGCGACGGCCGGGTCCTCGCCGAGCAGTGGGGCGACGAGCCCACCGCCCTGCTGGGCGTCACCGTGCCGGGGTTCCCGAACCTGTTCTGCCTCTACGGACCGGGCACCAACTCCGCCAGCGGCGGCAGCATCATCTTCCTGGCCGAGTGCCAGGTCCGGTACCTGATGGGGTGCGTCGCCCGGCTGGTGGCCGCTGGTCCGGCCGCCGCCCTGGAGGTGACCCAGGACGCCCACGACGCCTACAACGAGCGGCTCCAGGCCGAGCTGGCCACCATGGTGTGGTCGCACTCCAGCATCCGCCACAGCTGGTTCCGCAACGAGGCCGGCAGGATCTTCGTGCTCACCCCGTGGCGGATGGTCGACTACTGGGCCTGGACCCGCGAGCCGGACCCCGCCGACTACACGCTCACCGTGAACCGCTGATACCCCATGGGGTATGCTGGAACCATGCTCCTCCCCCACCGTCGTCATCGTTCGCTGGGCACCGCCCTCTTGGTCCCCACCCTCGCGCTCGTCGCTCTCCTGACCGCCTGCGGCGGCGGCTCCGAGGGCGCCGAGCCCGCCCCGACCAGCGCACCGTCCACCGGATCCGCAGATCAGGGCCCTGCCGCCGGCCAGGAGGCGGCGGCCGCCGCCCGCACCGACGGCCGCACCGTGATCGACGTGCGCACCACCGAGGAGTTCGCCGCCGGCCACGTCGACGGCGCCACCCTCGTGGACTTCCAGGACCCCGGCTTCGCCGCGGCCATCGCCGACCTCGACCCCGACGGCACCTACGTCGTCTACTGCCGCTCCGGCAACCGCTCCGCCCGGGCCGCCTCCCAGATGCAGGCGATCGGGCTCGACGTGACCGACGGCGGGGGGCTGCCCGACATGGTGGCCGCCGGCTGGCCCACCGCATGACCTAGGGCTCCGGTCTGGTGCGCACCGGTCCGATGACCGTTTCGCGGGCTGCACCTGCGAGGGTGGAGGGATGGACATCGATGGCCTCGTCGCCCGCTTCCCCCGTCTGTGGCACGCCACCTACCCCGGCGGCTGGGACGGCATCAGCGCAACCGGCCTGCGCACCGCCGCCGACCTGCTGGCCAGCGGCGGCCGGGCCGACCAGGCCGGTGCCCTGCGACCCGAGTCGGTCTCGCTCACCACGGCCGACGGCACCGCCACCCTGCGCGAGCAGACCTGCAACCGCCCGGACCCGGCGCCGTACCTCGATGCCATGACCGTGCCCGAGTGGTGGACGCTGCTCAACAGCCGGTCGTACTTCTTCGTCGACCGCGAGGCCGTCGATCGCCTCGTGGACGCGTCGATCGAGCGAGGCATCGCCCAGGAGGTGATCACCTTCGAGACGCGCCGCCTGCTCGGCCCCGTGGCCGACCACGTCGAGATCACCACCGTCAACGCCGGCGTCTTCCCCCGCGCCGCCGGTCCCGCCCGGGGGCGGAGCACCTTCCAGCCCCTCGCCGACTACGCCGGCCTGGCCGCCAAGATCAAAGAGGTCACCGTCACGGTCCCCGTGGAGGTGGCCGACGCAGCCGTGGTCTCGGTGGTCAGCGTGGCCCCCAGCCAGGACCCGGTGCGCATCTTCCCCCAGGTCCGCGCCCGCGCCTGACCGCTCGCCGACCCAGACCGCTCGCCGACCCAGACCGCTCGGCCCAGACGGCGTCGGATCAGACGGCGTCGGGCACCCACCACCCGTGGAAGCCGTAGGGCACCCGCACCGGTAGGTGGACCTGGGCGACCGGTCCCTTGGCCATGTCGAGCGCCTCGAACACCATGAGGTCGCTGGCGCCGCGCGCCCGGTC
>CAZIVZ010000147.1:0-7864 GCA_964542495.1 uncultured Aquihabitans sp. | reverse complement strand
TGGCCATGTCGAGCGCCTCGAACACCATGAGGTCGCTGGCGCCGCGCGCCCGGTCCCAGCCGTAGGCGAGGAGCCAGCCCTCGCCGTCGCCCTCGCCGTCGGGCACGAACGTGCCCTCGTTCATGCGGATCCGGTCTCCCGGCTCGTAGCGGTCCATGGCACCGGTCTTCGTGTCGCGCCGGCTGATGCCGGTGAAGTCGCCGAAGCCCTCGTTGGTCTGCTCGACGTGGAGGTACCAGGCGTTCCGGTGGGCTCGACCCGTGCGACGGCGATCGATGGCGGGCAGGTCCATCTGCTCGTCGCTCAGCACCTCGTCGCGGAAGGTGAGGTCGGCGCCGCCGGTGCCAACGGTCCAGCGGTGGACGGCGTTGGGGCGGCGGTCGGGCTCGGCGCGGAACATCGACGGCAGCCGACACACGTCGATCACCACGTCGTCGCCCTCCGCGTAGGCGTTCACGCCGTGGAACACGTAGCAGGGCTCGATGTCCACCCACCGGACGGCCGACGTGGGCCCGTCGAGCGGCAGGATCCCGATCCGGGCGCCGTAGGACTCGTCCCACCGGAACGGGAAGCCTCCCCCGGCGCTCCCGTCGACGGCAGCCAGCGCGATGTCGAGGTCGAACACCACGGGCAGGTCCCAGAACACGGCGTGGCGATCGGTCACGGCGAAGTCGTGGATCATCGTCGAGCCCGGCACCGCCACCTCCTGGCTCGACACGAGCGTCCCGTCGGCCTCGGCCACGTGGTAGGTGAGGTAGGGCGGCGTGAAGCCGTACCCGAAGAAGTGCAGCCGACCGGTGTCGGGGTCGATCTTGGGGTGGGCGGTCATCGCGGTCTTCAACCTCCCACCGAAGTCGTAGGCCCCAACCGTGGAGAGGTCGTCGGGCGACAGCTCGTAGGGGAAGCCGACCTCGCCGGAGGTCAGGAGCTTGCCGCCGTGGGCGAACACGCTGACGTTGCTCTGGTTGTTGCCGCCACCCGGAGCACCGCTGCCCAGGAAGTCGGTCCGCCCCACGTACGGCGGGGTCTGCACCCAGCGGTTGCGGTACCAGGTGGCCTTGCCGCCGTCGAGGCGCACCCCGTGCACCATGCCGTCGCCCAGGAACCAGTGGGGCGAGGCGTCGCCCGCCGGGTTGGAGCCGTTGCGGACGTAGAGCCCGGTGAGGGCGGCGGGTAGCTTGCCGGTGACCCGGAGGTCGAACGCCTCGGTCTCCTCGGTCACCGGCGCGTAGTTGCCCTGCATCCAGTAGGGCTGGTCGTCGGTGTAGGTGACCGGCACGAGCGTGGTGCTGCTGGACGCCGCGCTGGTGGCTCCGGAGCCGCCCCCGGTCGCCGATCCGTCCGACGACGAGCAGGCGCCGAGCAGCGCTCCGGCCGACCCGGCCGCGGCCACTGCCGCGATCCCCTGGAGGAAGGCCCGCCGCTCGAGCAGCGCGTGTCGCGCCAACGGGTGCAGCCTCGCGTGCTGGTCCACCATGGTCGTCCCCCTGATCTCGATGCGACCTCGATGTCTAGCCGCCGCGGCGCGCCCGAAACGCACGCACCGCCCCGCTGATGGTGGGAAAGGCGCGCAGCGGGCCGTCGGGCTCCACCAGGCGCGCCCGTTTCAGGTGGGCCAGCACGTCGTCGTTCGCCCGCGCCACCGCCACCACGGCCAGCCGCTGCTCGGCGAGGCGTTCGGCGAGCTCGCGGAGGGCGTCGAGCGCGGTGGCGTCGAGCGCCCCGATCCCCTCGAAGTCGAGCACGATCCACTCCTCGTCGCCAGGGTTCTCCCGCAGCACCTCCACCACCCGCTCCCCGAAGCGCTCCGCGTTCACGAAGAACAGGGGCGCATCGAACCGGTACACCACCAGGCCGGGCTCGGGCCTCGCCTCGGGATAGGCCGCCACGTCCACCCAACCGTCGAGCTCGGGCGAGTCGCCCAGCACCGCGTCGTTGGGGCGGGCGATGCGATAGAGCGCCACCAGCAGGGAGAGGGTGACGGCCACCAGCACGCCCACCAGCACGTCGAACACCACCACCCCGAGCGCGGCGAGCAGGGCCAGGACCGCCTCCTCACGAGCCACCCGCCACAGGGCGACGTAGCCGTCGAGGTCGATGATGGCGATCGCCGCCGACACGATCACCGCCGCCAGCGCGGCGCGCGGGATCTCGCCGAGCAGCGGGCGCAGGAACAGCAACGTGACCACCACGAACGCCGACGCCACGACCGACACCAGCTGCGTCCTGCTCCCGAGCGACGCCGGCACCGCGGTCCGACTCGCGCTCGACGACACCGGGAAGCCCTGCGACAGCCCAGCGGTGAGGTTGGTGAGCCCCAGGGCCAGCAGCTCCTGGTTGGCATCGATGCGATAGCCCTGGCGCGCCGCCAGCGACCGGGCGGTGAGGACGTTGTCGGTGTAGCCCACCAGCGCGATCCCGGCGGCCACCGGGACGAGGCGTCCGAGGTCGTGCATCGACACGTCGGGCAGGCCCGGGACCGGCAGGCCGGCGGGGATGGCACCCACGAGTGCGACGCCGCGCTCGTCGAGGCCGAGCACCGCCACCGCCACGCCGGCCGTCACCACGGCCACCAGCGCGCCGGGCGCGCTCGGCATCCGCCAGCGCAGCACCAGCACCACGGCCAGCGTGGCCGACCCCACCGCGATGGTCGCCCCGTCGACCTGGCCCAGCTCGTGGGCCAGCTCCCAGAACCGGGGGAAGAAGCGGTCTGCCTCGATGGGCACCCCCGTGAACCCGGCGATCTGGCTGCTGAGCAGGGTGAGCCCGACGCCGGTGATGTAGCCCACCAGGACCGGCTTGGACAGCACCGAGGCCAAGAACCCGAGGCGCGCCACCGCCCCCACCAGGCACACGGCCGCCACCACCAGGGCCAGAGCGGCCATGAGGGCCACGTAGCGATCCCCGTCACCGGCGGCGATCGCACCCACCCCGGTGGCGGCCAGGATCGCGGTGCCGGGCTCGGGCCCCACCCCGAGGTGCCGGCTCGTCCCCACCAGGGCGTAGACCACGAGCGCCGCGATCACCGCGTAGAAGCCGTACTCCGGCGGCAGGCCGGCCAGCTCGGCGTAGGCCATCGACTGCGGGATGAGCATGGCGCCGACCGTGAGGCCGGCCATGAGGTCCGGCCGGAGCCAGGCCCGCTCGTAGCGCCGCAGGACCTCCAGGCCGGGGAGCAGGGTCACTCAGTCAAGAGGATGCTCGGATCGAGGTCCCGCACGTCGGTGACGCCGGTGAGGCCGAGGGCCACGTCGATGTCGTCGCGGAGCACCTGGAGCACGTGGGCCACGCCCGCCTCGCCCCGGCCGGCCACGGCCCAGGCCCAGCCCCGGCCCATGAGGCAGGCCTTGGCGCCGAGGGCGAGGAACTTCACGATGTCGATGCCGGTGCGCACGCCGCCGTCGACCAGCACCTCCACCTGGTCCCCCACCGCGTCGGCCACCGCGGGCAGGGCGGACACCGTGGAAGGCACGGCGTCGAGCTGGCGGCCGCCGTGGTTGGAGACCACGATCCCGTCGACGCCGGCGTCGACCGCAGCGCGGGCGTCGTCGGCGTCGAGGACGCCCTTCACGAGCAGCTTCCCGGACCAGTTGCGCCGCACCCACGCGATGTCGTCCCAGGTGATGCTCGGGTCGAACTGCACGTCGACCCAACGGCGGAACGCCGCGGGCGTGCGGGCGCCGGGCACCGCCTTCTCGAGGTTGCCGAACGTGAGGGGCTTGCCGCCGAGGGCGACGTCTCGGATCCACTGCGGGTGACCGGCGAGGTCCAGGCCACGCCGCACCTTGGCCATGCCCGAGGCCTCTCCCGTCATGGCGTTGCGGGTGTCGCGGTGGCGGGCACCCACCACAGCCAGGTCGACGGTGAGCACCAGGACCGGGCTGCCGACGGCAGCGGCGTTGGCGATGAGGCCCTCGGCGAAGTCGCGGTCGCGCATCACGTAGAGCTGGAACCACGGGGGGCGCGTGGTGGCCGCGGCCACCTCCTCGATGCCGCAGATCGACACCGTGGACTCCACGAAGGGCACCCCGGCCGCCTCGGCGGCGCGGGCCGCCTGCACCTCGGCGCGCCGGGCGAACATGCCCCCGAGGCCCACGGGACCGAGGATGACCGGGAGCGCCAACCGCTCACCCAGCACCTCGACGGCCTGGGACCGCTCGGTGACGTCGACCATTACCCGCTGGCGCAGGCGGATGGCCTCGAGATCCCGCACGTTGGCCCCGAGGGTGAGCTCCTCGGAGGCGCCGCCGTCGATGTAGTCGAACAGCTGTCGCGGCAAGCGGCGCCGGGCCAGTTCCCGGTAGTCGCCGATGGTTGCCGGGGCCAGGCCGAGCGGACGGTCAGGGGCGAAGCGCATGCGGGGAAGATAGGACAGATCCGACGGGCTCGTAGGGTTCGGTACATGGCGACCACCACCCACCCCACCCGCTTCGAGAGCACCCTCGACCTGGCCCGGCTGCCGTGGTTCGAGGTGCAGGGCGGCAACCGCCTGGTGGTGTCGACCGACGCCGCCGACGACGTGGGCCCGGTCATCGACATGCACACCCACCTCGCCATGGGCTTCTTCCGCAAGCTGCGCGTCGACCTCCACGCGTCCACGCCCACCGTGGCCCACTACCTGCCGGTCACCCTCCCGGTGGACCTCGACCGCTACAGCAACGAGAACTTCGACCGCGCCTCCCTCTTCGCCATGAAGGCCGACGTGTCCGTGCTCGGCCTCACCGCCCAGGGCATGCGCACCACCCACACCGCCCCGAACCTGGTGCGCGAGATGGGGGCCCTGGGCATCGTGTCGTCGGTGGTGCTCCCGTTCGACCTGCCGGTGGGCGCCCGCAACGCCGACCACCTGTTGGAGGTGGCCCGCCGCTACCCCGAGCTGCTCCCCTTCGGGTCGGTCCACCCGTGGGACCGCGACCTCGACGAGCGCCTCGACCGCCAGCAGGCCGCCGGCGCCCTCGGGATCAAGCTGCACCCCAACGCCCAGTTCATCTCGCCCGACCACCACAAGACCGTGCACCTGTGCGGCCGGTGCGGCCGCCGGGACCTGCCCGTGCTGTTCCACTGCGGGCCGGTGGGCATCGAGCCCAAGGCGGCGCGGGAGCGCAGCCAGGTGGCGCGCTACGAGCGCACCATCGCCGAGAACCCCGACACCACCTTCGTGCTCGGCCACTCCGGCGCCCTCCAGTACGAGGAGGCACTGCCCTTCGCCGAGCGCTACCCCAACACCTACTTCGAGCTGTCGTGCCTGGGCCTGAGCGCCCTGCGCCGCGTGGTGGACTCCGTGCCCGCCGACCGCCTGCTCTACGGCACCGACTGGCCCTTCTACCACCAGGCCCTCACCCTGGCCCGGGTGCTGATCGCCACCGAGGATCGCCCCGACCTGCGCCGCGCCGTCCTCCACGACAACGCCGCCCGGCTGCTCGGTCTCTCGACCACTCCCGTCGCGAGCTGACGCGCCGGCTCACCCGGGACCCTGCCGGCGGGGTCGACCTCGTCGATGTGAGACGTGCGCCACACTGTGGGCGTGCCGACCCCGAACGCCCTCCGTGCCGCCGCCCGCATCGCCGCCGCGGCCGCCCTCGCCCTGCTCCCCCTGGCCGCGTGCTCCTCGTCGTCGGACGACGACGCCGCGCCGCGCCAGGAGGCGGGTGCCGCGTCGTCGAGCACCACGTCGGCGGCGGCCACGTCGGCGCCCGAGGTGGACCGGCCCGACGGTCCCGCGGCCACCGTCACCGGCGAGATCACCGGTGGCCGCGGCATCTCCCTGCTCGCCGCCGCCGAACTGCCCGATCTCGCCGAGCACGGCTACACCGAGACCGAGTACCGGGTGACCGGCACCGCCGCCCGCTACACGTCCGAGGGCGACCTCCCGACCGACGGCACCTGGGAGCTCGAGCCCGGCGACACCGCCGACTTCGCCACCCGCATCGTGGTGCGCCGGCCCGAGAAGGCGGCCGACTTCAACGGCACCGTGGTGCTCGAGTGGTTCAACGTGAGCAGCGGCGCCGACGTGGCGCCCGACTACACCTACCTGGCCGACGAGATCGTCCGAGGCGGCTACGCCTGGGTGGGGGTGTCGGCCCAGCACATCGGGATCGAGGGCGGGCCGGTGGCGGTGGCCGCGCCCGCCTCGGAGCTCAGCGGTGCCGGCCAGGGCATCAAGGCCTTCGACGCCGAGCGCTACGGCGACCTCACCCACCCCGGCGACGCCTTCGCCTACGACCTCTACACCCAGGTCGGCCGGGCGCTCCGCGAACCCGGTGACCTCGATCCGCTCGACGGGCTCGAGTTGGAGCGACTCCTCGCCGTGGGCGAGTCGCAGTCGGCGTTCATGCTCGGCGCCTATGCCAACGGCGTGCAGCCCCTCACCCGCGAGTTCGACGGGTTCCTGATCCACAGCCGAGGAGGCGGCCTCCCCGGCCTCGGCGAACCGGACTCCGGGATCGACGTGGCCAGTTCGATCGGCCGCCCCGCGACCACCATCCGCACCGACCTCGACGTGCCGGTGCTGATCGTGGAGACCGAGTCCGACGTGCTCGGCATCATCGGGTACCACCCGGCCCGCCAGGCCGACACCGACCGCATCCGCCTGTGGGAGGTGGCCGGAGCCGCCCACGCCGACGAGTACCAGGTGGGCGGCGTCGGCGACGCCCTGGGTTGCGCCGCCCCCATCAACGACGGCCAGCAGCACCTGGTGCTCAAGGCGGCGCTGCGCCACCTCGACACCTGGGCCGGCGGTGGTGAGGCACCACCGAAGGCCGAGCTGCTCACCGTGGAGGGCGAGGGCGCAGAGCTCTCGTTCGCGCTCGACGAGGTGGGCAACGTGCAGGGCGGCGTCCGCACCCCGTCGGTGGACGCGCCCGTCGACGTGCTGTCGGGCCTCCCCACCCCGGGCGCGTCGCTGATCTGCGTCCTGTTCGGCACCACCACGCCGATCCCCGCCGACCAGCTCGCCGCCCGCTACGGGTCGAGCGACGACTACCTGGCCGCCTACGAGGAGGCCACCGACGCCGCCATCGACGCCGGCTTCGTGCTCCCCGAAGACCGCGAGGCCGCCCTGGCCGAAGCCCAGCCCGACCGCATCACCAGCTGACCAGCTCGCCGGCGAACGCGCCCGCGCCGGAACCCCGGCCCGCGGTGGGTCATTCGAGCTCGGTGCCGTCGGGTCTGAGGGTGTGCCAGTGGCCGGTGGGGTCTCGCCAGGCGGTGTAGCCGTGTCGGTGTTTGAACCGGTTGTGGCGCCCGCAGGCGGGTCCCCCGTTTCCGGGGGACGTGCTGCCCTCATGGGGGGCTGCCCAGGGTTCGAGGTGGTCGATCTGGCACTGGCTGACGGGGACGTGGCAGCCGGGCCAGTAGCACTCGGTGTTGGAGAGTCGTACGGCGAGTTGCGCGGGGCCGGTGAACACGCGTGAGCGTCGGCCGAGGTCGATCACGGTGCCGGCGGAGTTGATGACGACGCGGCGCACGTGGCCGATGAGGGCGGCGGCGACGGCTTCGGTGGGGTCGACGTGGTGGCCGTCGATGGTGGCGCAGCGCAGCCGGGTCCCCGGCTCGGGGTCCACCACCGGATCACCCCCATCGAGGTCGCAGTCGGGGTCGGGGTGGAGGCCGGCGAAGCGGCGGAGCTGGTCGGAGAAGCTGGCCTCGTCGATCCCGACGTTGGTGACGACCTGGGACCCGCCCGGTTCCGCGGCGCGTGCGCCGGCGGCTTTGTTGGCGATGGCGAACCAGGCGTCGAAGCGGCGCTGCGCATCCGTACGGGCCAGGTGCTCGCCGGTGGCGGCCTCGCCGTGCTCGGCGCGGGCCCGGTCCCAGTCAGCCAACGTCTCGGTGTCGAAGAACGCCTTGAAGATCTCATACAGCT
>CAZIVZ010000146.1:0-7877 GCA_964542495.1 uncultured Aquihabitans sp. | reverse complement strand
CGACCGCGTGCCGCTCGCCACGCTCGGCACCACCATGCCCGGGGGCCTGACGATCGAACGCCGCAAGCTGCGCGGCGAGTGGTCCAACGGCATGTTGTGCTCGGCTCGGGAGATCGGGTTGGGCGACGATCACGCCGGCATCCTCGTGCTCGACGGCGAGCCCGCGCTCGGCATGCCCATCGCGGCGGTCCTGGGGATCGAGCCAGACGTGCTGTGGGAGCTCGAGGTCAACCCGAACCGTCCCGACGCCATGTCGGTGGCCGGCCTGGCGCGCGACCTTGCTGCCAAGGTCGGCGTGGGCTTTCACCTACCCGCGCTCCCCGCCGTGGTGGCCCCGGGCCAGACGGTCACCTGGGCATCCGGTGGTCCCGGCGGTCGCTCGGAGGAGGCAACCGCTGGCGGCACCGCCTTCGGGGTGGAGATCGCCGCCCCCGAGGGGTGCGGGCGATTCGTGGCCCGGGTCCTCACCGGCGTCGACCCCTCGGCGCCCTCGCCGGCGTGGATGCAGCGGCGCCTCACCGACCTGGGGATGCGTCCCATCTCCGCCCTGGTCGACATCTCCAACTACGTCATGCTCGAGCTCGGCCAGCCCAACCACCCCTACGACCTGGCCAAGGTGGGCGGCGCCACGCTGCGGGTCCGGCGGGCCACGGCCGGGGAGACCCTGGTCACCCTCGACGACGTCGAGCGCACCTTCACCGTCGACGACCTGCTCATCACCGACGGCCACGACGTGCCCGTGGGCATTGCCGGGGTGATGGGCGGCGCCGACTGCGAGATCAGCAGCACCACCACCGATGTGCTCCTGGAGATGGCCTGGTTCGACCCCACGTCCATCAGCCGCACGTCTCGGCGGTTGGGCCTCCGCTCGGAGGCATCGGCCCGGTTCGAGAAGGGCGTCGACCCGGCCATCGCCGATCTGGCCGCCGACCGCTACTGCCAGCTGGCGGCCGAGATCTGCGGGGCCACCACCGAAGCGGTGCAGGTCGAGGTCCGGGGCACGTTGCCCGATCGTCCGCCGGTGCTCGTCCGCACCGCCCGGCTCAACGCCCTGCTCGGCACCGACCTCGCGCCGGAGCGGATCGCCGAGGTGCTGGCACCGATCGGCTTCGCCGCCGAGCCCCAGGGCCCGGACCACCTCGTCACCATCCCCACCTGGCGGTACGACTCCGCCACCGAGATCGACGTGGTCGAGGAGGTGGCGCGCCACCACGGCTACCGCCACATCCCCAACCGGGAGCTCACCGAGCCCCGGGTCGGGCGGCTCACCGCGCGCCAGCAGGAGCGGCGCGCCGTGCGCCGGCTCCTGTGCGGGCTGGCCCTGGCCGAGTGCCAGCCGCTGCCGTTCCTGGCCCCGGGCGCGCTCGCGGCCGCCGGGCTCGACCCCGACGGCATCGAGCTGGTGAACCCGCTGGTTGCCGACGAGTCGGTGCTGCGCACCGCCCTGCTGCCCGGTCTGGTGGCGGCCGTCGCCCACAACCACGCGCGCCGTCAGCAGGGCGTGGGCCTGTGGGAGATCGGCCACGTGTTCCTGCCCCCGCCCGAGGGCCAGGTGCTGCCCGACGAGCGGGACCACCTCGGGGTGGTCCTGGCCGGCCGGGATGCCACCGTCGCGGTGGAGGTGTGGCAGGTGGTCGCCGAGCTGCTCCGGCTGGACCATCCGGCCGTGGCCAACGCCGAGGTCCCCGGCCTGCACCCAACGCGCTCGGCCGAGGTCCTGGTGGCGGGCGTCCGCGTCGGGGTCGTCGGTGAGATCGACCCCGCCGTGCTCGATCGCCACGACATCGGCGAGCGGGTCGCCTACCTCGAGGCCGACCTCGGGTCGCTGCACGACGCGCCCCGACGCAGCCCCGCCTACCGGCAGGTCAGCCGCTTCCCCTCGAGCGACATCGACCTGGCCTTCGAGGTGCCCGACGCGGTGTCGGCCCTGGACGTGGAGCGGACCCTTTCCGAGGCCGACCCGCTCGTGTGGTCGGTGCGGCTCTTCGACGTGTACCGGGGCACACCGGTGGCCGAGGGAACGCGCAGCCTGGCGCTGGCGGTGCGTCTCCAGGCGGTCGACCGCACCCTCACCGACGCCGAGGTGGCCGAGGTCCGCAGCCGCCTGATCGACGCGGTGGCCGTCGCCCACGATGCGGTGCTCCGCGGCTGAACCGCCCGCCTACCCTGGGCCGATGACCGCCGTCGGACCCTACGAGTTCAGCGAGGGCGACGTGGCCACCACGATCGGGGCCGGACCGGTCCTGTTCGACCTGCTCACCGACGGGCTCCCCGACGCCGCCGTCGACGTGGTCACGCCGTACCGGAGCCGGGCCGAGCACGCCCTGTTCGATGTGGCCCCGAAGGACCCCGAGGCCGCCCTCGGCCTGTTCTGGGGCGAGTGGCGGTCGGCGATGGCCGCCGTTCGCTCGACGGGGGCGTTCGGACCCGGGGCGGTGGGTACGGTCAGCGGCCTGTTCCTGGGCGACGGCGGGGTCCCCAAGTCGCCGGTCGGGTCGTTCGAGGTGGACCACGGTGGCGTGGTGGGCGATCGCCAGGCGGACCGCGTCCACCACGGCCGACCGTGGCAGGCCCTCTGCCTGTGGTCCAGTGAGGTGATCGACGGCTTCCGGGCCGACGGGCACCCGCTCCGGCCCGGCCTCGCCGGCGAGAACGTCACCCTCAGCGGGATCACCTGGAACCGGATGCGCCCGGGGGTGCACCTGCGGATCGGCGAGGTCCTGGCCGAGGTCTCCTCCTACGCCGTGCCCTGCAAGAAGAACGCGACGTGGTTCGTCGGCGGGCACTTCGACCTGATGCACCATCGACACGGCCCGGTGAGCCGGATCTACGCCACGGTCCTCGAGCCCGGCTCCATCGCCGTGGGCGACCCGGTGCTGCTCGAGCCCCCGGTCTGAACGGTCGACGCGGCGCGTCAGGTGCCGAGGGCTCGAGCCAGGGCGGCGATGGCGTCGGCCTCGTAGGCCCGGGCCGACGCCAGCAGGCGGGTGAAGGCGAACGAGGAGTGCACGTGGCCCTCGAGCAGGCGGAAGGTGGCGGTGACCCCGGCCGCCTCGAGCGCGGCGGCATAGGCCCGGCCGTCGTCGCGGAGCTTGTCGAACTCGGCGCTCATGATCCACGCCGGCGGCAGGCCGCGCAGGTCGGCCAGCAGCGGCGAGGCGTACGGGTCGGTCACTCGTGCCAGGTCGCCCAGGTAGAGCTGGCGGAACCGCAGGATGGTGCTGGCGTCGAGGAGGAGCCCGTCGGGCACGTCGCGGAACGCGGGCTGGGACAAGGTGAGGTCCGTGGCCGGCACGTCGAGCGACTGGTGGAAGAGGGCCGGCCCGGGCCGGTCCGGGGCCATCAGGCACACCACCGCGGCGAGGTTGGCCCCGGCCGATTCGCCACCCACCGCGAGCCGCGACGCATCCACGTCGAGCGTCTCGGCGTTGGCGGCCACCCACTCCAGGGCGGCGTAGCAGTCCTCGGCCGGGGTGGGATAGGCGTTCTCGGGAGCGAGCCGGTAGTCGACCGACGCCACCACGCACCGAGCCCCGGCCACGATCTGGCGACAGCGCGCCTCGCGCTCCTCGATCGTGCCGAGGCACCACCCGCCGCCGTGGAGGAAGACGTAGGCCGGGAACGGACCGGTGCCGACCGGCCGGTGGACCCGCACCCGGATGCGCCCGTCTCGGACCGCCACGTCGTGGTCGACCGTCATCGCCGGCGCGGGACCGGAGGGCATGACCAGGAACGCGAATCGTCGGGCCACGGCCCCGGCGAAGCGCCGACGCTCGGGAATGGGCGTGTCGTCGCCGCCTCGATCCAGGACGTTCATGACGGACACGATCCGGCGGACGCGGGGTTCCAGAGGCACGGCTGCTCCGATCAGCGATCGACGGGCGAACGGGAGGTCAGGTGACGATGGCGACGAGCGCGCAGATCGCGGCCACGGCGATCAGGACGATGCCGCTCGTGAAGAACAAGGCCCAGGCCAGGGTGCCCTCGGCGAAGGTCTCCAGGCGGGCGTTGTGGGGGTCGTCGGGGTCGTAGATGATCCGTGCCGACTCGCCCTCGGAGGGGTGGTGGAGCCCGGCGGCAAGGTCCTCGTGCTCGGCCAGGGTGCCGTCGGCCGTCTCGAACCGCCACACGAGGTGGTGGCCGGCGCCGGGCCCGCCGATGGGGCCGTGGTGCGGGCAGTCGACGGCGTGGGCGGTGGTGCGCACCCCGTTGGCCCGCAACCGGACCACCACGGTGCGCTGCCACGCCCCGATCAGGGTGAGGATGGCGCCGGCGGCCAGGCAGCCCCAGAACAAGGTGGTGGCCATGCCGGGCTGCTCGGCGAGCACGGTCCAGGAGAGCAGGGCGGCAGGCACGACCGAGACGCTACCCACCGCGGTTCAAGGAACCGTGCCCCGCCGTTCGAACTCGAAGAGGGCGCCGGTGGAGAACTCGGCGAGGGTGACCTCGTCGGGCTGCGCCTGCGGCTCCCCATCGGCGTCGAGGCGCACGATCCAGGTAGCCACGCGACCGGGGCGCGGTTCGGCGCGGACCACCCGGGCCGAGGGGGCGAGGCAGGTGACGGCGGCCGACAGGGCCCGGTCGTCCTCGTCCAGCAGGAGCGCGGGCCAGGTGAGGCCGTCGTCCTCGTCGAGGGAGGGGCAGGCCCCCAGGGAGACCTCGAGGGCATCGTCGTCGCGCTCCAGGTGGAGGTCGACGTAGGCGCGCGGCAGGAACATCGGGTGCACGGCGAGCACGGCGGCGATCCCGTCGAGGTCCGGCGGTGCGCCCAGCAGCCGGGCGAGGCGCTTGGTGGCCAGCCCGGCGATGCCGGTGAGCTGGCGGGCTCCGATGGCGGCGGCCTCGGTCCCGCTGGAGCGATCGAGCACGTGGAGCAGGAACCCGCGCGACAGCAGGTGGCCCTGGAGGCACACCTCGTCCATCAGTGCCGCGAGGGTGGCCGAGGAGAACTGCTCCATCACCAGGTCGGGGTCGAGAGGCGCGGCGTAGTCGGTCCACCCATCGTCGGACGGCAGCGCTGCGGGCGGCTCGGCGAGGGGCAGGCGCGCCGCACGGGAGCCCGATAGCCGCTCGGCCTGGGCGGGGAACGGCAGCGGCTCGACGTCGGGGTCGATGGTGATGGTCCAGGCGCAGTGCGGGTGGCGGTCGGCCGGCACGCGCGGGGGCCGGTGCTCGGGGTGCATCCGGGCGCGCGGGTTGGTGGCGGCTGCGGTGGCCTCGAAGGTGGGGTCCTCGATGTCGTGGCACATGGCGTGCACGTAGTCGTCGCCCATCGGCTCCACGTCCACGAGGGCGCCGCAGTGGTCGAGGTGGAAGCGGCCGTGGCGGTCGTCGAGCACCTCGTAGCGGAAGTCGAGGAACTCCGGTGGGGCGCCCACGTCGAGCTGCATGCCCTTGAAGATGACCTCCACCGTGTCGCCGGTGAAGCCCAGGAGGCGCTGCACCCGCCGGGTGTAGATCGGGCTTGCCGACATCCACTCGTCGATGGCGACGTCGCGCATGACGTCTCGCCCGAAGCGGCTGATCAGGTGCGGCATCCCGGACCGGTCGATGAGGTGGCCGGCGAGGAGCAGCTCCCGGGCGAGCTCGGCCAGCTCGGCGTGCGAACGCCCCTCGTAGGGCGCGGCGGCCAGGTCGCTCACGGCTGGTCCGCTTCGGACGCCTCGGCTGCCTTCTCGCGCCGAGCGATAAGGGTCTCGACCTCGCGGTTGAGCTTGGCGGCGCGCGGCCACCCCGCGTAGTGCGCCAGGAAGACCACCAGGTAGCGGAGGTCGTCGGCATCGAGCTCACCCAGCTCCATGGCCGCATCGAGCTGGAGGGCGGCCACATCCTCGAGCCCGCTGCCGGCGGCCATGCCGATGAGCACGAGCCGGCGATCGCGGACCGAGAGCTTGCCCCCGTCCCAGATCTCCCCGAAGAGGTGGTCGACGGTCTGGCGCTCGAACTCCTTGGTGGGCTCGAAGTCCCAGCCGTAGACCTGGCGCATCAGCTCCTTGCCCCGCTCGCGTGGTGCCGGGTCGGTCATGGCTGCTCCTCGGGGGTGTGCGGGACGCCGAGTGCGGCGCCGAGCTGCTGTCGAGCCAGGGCGGCGAAGGGCAGGTCGACCCCGAGCTGGCGGCCCAGGTCGAGCGCGAGCTGCAGGTCCTTCTCGCCCAGGCCCCTGGTGTGCTCGAAGATGGGCCGGAGGCCGTCGGCGTCGTCGAGCGCCGCGGCGGTGCCGCGCAGCATCACCGCGCCGGGGCCCCCGGTCACGCGGTCGGAGTGGCGGACGACCTCGCCCAGCAGAGCGAGGTCGACGCCGGCGGCCTGGGCCAGCCGGAAGGCGCCGCCCACCGCGCCGTACGAGGCGAAGGTGATCAGGTTGCGGGCGAGCTTGGCCCGGGTGCCGGCGCCGACCGGACCGAGGTGGGCCACCAGCGAGGCGAACGCGCCCAGCGGTTCGCGGGCGCGGGCCACGGCGTCCTCGCTGCCGCCCACCATCACCGCCAGCGTGCCGTCCGCCGCACCCATGGCGCCGCCGCTGACCGGGGCGTCGACGATCTCGACGCCGTGGGGTGCAGCGACCGCCGCGAGGCGCGCCGGGGTGTCGGCCTCCACCGTCGAGTGGATGGCCACCACGGTGCCGGGTGCGGCGGTGGCGAGGATCCCCGCCTCACCGGCGATCACCTCGGTCACCTGCGCGTCGTCGCGGACCATGATGCAGACCACGTCCGAGCGGTTGGCCACCTCGGCCGGCGTGGCGGCCACGTGGGCACCACGGACGGCGAACGACTCGGTGGTGGCGGCCACGGCGTCGCAGACGGTGAGGCCACCGGGCCAGTCGACGAGGCGGCGGGCCATGGGCTTGCCGATGTTGCCCAGGCCGATGAAGCCGACGCGCGCGGTCACGAGCGGAACACCTGGCCGCCGTCGACGTTGAAGATCTGCCCCGTGATCCAGGAGGCCTCGGCCGAGAGCAGGAACAGGCACATGCCCACCATGTCCTCGGGCTGGCCGGGCCGCTTGAGGGCGAGGTCCTTCACCAGTTGCTTGATGTGGGCCTCACCCACCTGGGCGCGCGTGGCAGCCGTGTCGGTGGGCCCCGGGGCGATGGCGTTGATGCGGATGTTCCGCCCGCCGAGCTCGTGGGCGAGCTGCTGGGTGAGGCCGTTCACGCCCACCTTGGCCAGCCCGTAGAAGCCCGAGTACAGCCACGCGGCGGTGGAGGACTGGTTGACGATCGAGCCCCCGCCGCGGGCGGTCATCGACTCGAAGCACGCCCGGGTGCACAGCAGCGCCCCGTCCATGTTCACGCCCATGAACCGGCGGTAGTAGTCCCAGTCCACGGTCAACAGGAGGTCGAACTCCATGCCCCCGTAGATCGCCGCGTTGTTGACCAGGTGGTCGATGCCGCCGAAGCGGTCGATCGTGGTCGCGGCCATGGCGGCGGTCGACTCGGGGCTGGACACGTCGACCCGCACGAACGCCGCCTCCCCACCGCCCGCGGCGGTGATGGATGCCGCGGTCTCCTCGCCCCGCTCGTCGAGGTCGGCCACCACCACCGAGGCGCCCTCGGCGGCGAGGGCACGGGCGTACGCCTCGCCGATGCCACCCGCGGCCCCGGTGACGATCGCCACCTTGCCATCGAACCTGCCCATCTCGTCCCCTTGCTCGTCTCGTCGTGTTCGATCGGTCAGATGGCCTCGGCCACCGACTTGGTCTCCAGGTACTCCTCGAAGCCGGCCACGCCCATCTCCCGGCCGACGCCAGAGGCCTTGTACCCGCCGAAGGGCACGTCGCCGGCGTACCTGACGCCTCCGTTCACGCTCATCGTGCCGGTGCGCACGCGGCGGGCGACCGCCCAGGCGTGCTCGACGTCCGCGCTGTGGACGGCGCCG
>CAZIVZ010000145.1:0-7886 GCA_964542495.1 uncultured Aquihabitans sp. | reverse complement strand
TCCCGGGTGCCCACCGAGAGCCCGAAGTGGTCGAGGCGGGGGCAGGCCATGGGCGCGTCGTCGGCGATCAGGAACACGAACTGGTCCCAGTGCACGCAGCCCAGGATGAGCCGCTCGCGGTCGACGGTCATGGTGGCCAGCTCGTCGAACCCGAACACCTCGCTCCAGAACCGGGTGATGTCGGCCCGGTTCGACGGGTCGAGCAGGTCGGCGGGCACGCTCATGGCGACGTGGTTGAAGCGCGGGGTTCCCGACGGGTAGTAGGGGTGGCTCACGGGGTGCTCCTACGGGGCAGGGTCAGGCGGAGGGACCGACCGCCGGGGGACCACCATCACCTTGCCGGCGATGGTGCCGCGGGCGAGGCCGGCCAGGGCGTCGGGGAGGCCGTCGAGGGTGACGTCGACCGGCTCGATCAAGAGATTCGTGTCGAGCGACCCCGAGGCGAGCAGGGCCAGCGCCTGCTCGAAGCCGTCGTGGTCGTAGACGAACGACCCGCACACCGACAGCTCGTTGAGCAGGAGTCGGTTGGGGTCGAAGGTGGGGGGCTCGATGCCGGCGCCCACCAGCACCAGCTGGCCCCCTCGGCAGAGCTGGTTGAACCCGGCCTCCATGGCCGCCTTCTTGCCCGAGCACTCCAGCACCACGTCGACGGCACGAGGGGAGATCCGCTCGGGCTCCCACATCGGGTACACCTCGAGCTCGTCGGGGTGGATCACCTCGGCCGCTCCCAGCGCCCGGGCCAGCTCCTGGCGGGCGGGACCGGGCTCCACCACCGTGACCGGGCCGATGCCCCGGGCCACCAGGGCCGCCACCACCAGGGCGCCGATCGGCCCGGCCCCGAAGACCATGGCGGTCTGTCCCACCTCGATGCCCGATCGGGTGATGCCGTGCAGGGCGACCGCCAGCGGCTCGGCCAGCGCCGCTTCCCGTGCGGTGATGCCCTCGGGAACCCGCAGCAGGGAGCGCTGGTCCACCAGGTGGTAGCGGGCGAAGGCACCGTCGAGGCCGTCGGCCACGCCGCCATCGCGGTCCTCGCACTGCGACGGTCGGCCCGCCCGGCACCGGCGGCACCGCCCGCAGCGCGGCGACGGCCCGCCCACCACCTCGTCGCCCACGGCCCAGCCGGTGACGCCGGGGCCGAGGGCGACCACCACGCCCGTGTACTCGTGGCCGAGCACGGCGCCGGGGGTGCCCCAGCCCTCGAGGATCATGTGGATGTCGGAGCCGCAGACCCCGCAGTGGCCGACCTCCACCAGCACCTGCCCGGGGCCCGGGCGGGGCACGGGCCGCTCCTGCACCTCGACGTGGCCGGGGCGGGTGTACACCGCGACGGGCATGGCGTCGGTGGAGGGGCCGGTGGGGGTGGCGGTCACGGGACGATCGCACCGTCGTGCGCGATGCCGGCGCTGGCGAACACCGCCGACAGGTCGAGCTCGTCGGTGGCACCGCCGGCCACCACCTGGCCGTGGGCGCACACCACCACGCGCGAGGCGAGGGCCAGCGCGTGGTCGACGTGCTGCTCCACGATCAGCAGCGCCGTGCCGGCGTCTCGCACGCGGGCGAGCACGTCGTAGACCTCGCTGGTGATCACCGGAGCCAGGCCGAGCGACAGCTCGTCGGCGATCAGCAGGCGGGGCTCCACCACCAGCGCCCGGGCCAGGGTGAGCATGCGCTGCTCGCCGCCCGACAAGGTGCCGGCCACCTGGTTGCGCCGCTCGCCGACGCGGGGGAACAGCTCGTAGGCCCGGGCCAGGGCGTCGGCGGTGCCGGACCGGCCGAACCGGCGGCGGAACGGCAGCAGCAGGTTCTCCTCCACCGTGAGGGTGGCGAACACCGAGCGCCCCTCGGGCGCGTGCACCACGCCGGCCCGGGCGAAGTCCTGGGCCGGGCGGCCGGTGAGGTCGACGCCGTCCACCGAGACGCGCCCGGCGGTGGGCACGAGCAGGCCCGACGCCACGCGGGCCACGGTGGTCTTGCCGGCCCCGTTGGTGCCCACGAGGGCCACCGCCTCGCCGGGCTCCACTCGCAGGTCGAGCCCGAACAGCGCGTGGAACACGCCGTAGCCGGCGTCGACCCCGGCCAGCTCGAGCACCGGCGGCGCGCTCACACGCCGTGGCCCAGGTAGGCGGCCCGCACCTGCGGGTCGGCGAGCACCTCTCGGGTGGGCCCGGCGGCGATGCGCCGGCCGCAGTCGAGCACGTAGGTCCGCGAGGCGAGGCGCTCCACGAACGGCACGTCGTGCTCGCACAGGAGGATCGCCGTCTGCCCGAGGGCCATCACCCGCTCCAGCACGCAGGCCATGTCGGCCGTCTCGGACCGATCGAGCCCCGACGACGGCTCGTCGAGGAACAGCAACCGGGGCTGGCACATGAGGGCCCGGGCCAGCTCCACCACCCGGCCGCGACCGAGCGACAGGGCGTGGGCCGGGCGATCGGCGTCGTCGGCCAGGCCCACGAGGTCGAGCACCTCGTCGCACCGCCGCACCTCGTCGGCGTCGGGCGCGGATCGCCCGGTGAGGTCGCGCCACAGGCCCCCCGATCGGTGGCGGGCGCGATCGGCGACCAGGAGGTGGTCTCGCACGGTCATGCCGGTGAACAGCTCGATGCGCTGGAACGTGCGGGCGATGCCCATGCGGGCCCGCTCGAAGGGCGCCAGACCGGCGATCTCGCGCCCCGCGAGACGGACCTCCCCGGCGTCGGCGCGCTGCACGCCCGAGAGGCAGTCGAACAGCGTGGTCTTGCCGGCACCGTTGGGACCGATGAGCGCCACGAGCTCGGCCTGACCCACCTCGATCGACACGTCGGTGAGCGCGGCCATGCCGCTGTAGTCCTTGGAGATGCCGGTGGCCTCGAGCAGCGCGGTCACGCCGGCGCCTCCAGGTCGATCCCGTCCACGGGGGGCAGGGCCGGGACCTTGCGGCGCTCCACGAAGCGCACCACGCGGCGGATGCTGGCCGAGGTCTGGGCGGCGATGATCCCCTCGGGGTGCCTGGCGTAGGTGAGCGCGCCCAGCCCGAACAGGACGAACGCCACCCCCTGGGCCCACTCGGGCTGCACGAACGTGAGCACGTCCTGGAGCCAGGCGGGCGTGCCGGGGTTGGAGGTCACGAAGTTGTCGGGCCACTGGAACAACCGGTCGAGCACTGCGGGGAACACGAAGAACGAGATGCCCGAGATGATCGCCGCCTGCACCGAACGGGATCCGGCGGTGATCACCAGCACCAGCCACACGAGGCCGATGAAGAACGTGAAGCTCTGGCTGTAGTTGGCCTGCCCGGTGAAGCTGGCCACCAGGCCGCCACCGAGGCCGGCCAGGGCGGCCCCCAGCACGAAGACCACGAGGCGGGTCCGCGCCGGGTTGATGCCCACCGAGGCCGCCGCGGTGTCGCTGGTGCGCACGGCGTCGAGGAAGCGGCCGGTCGTGCCCTCGCGCAGCGCGATGACCGCGATCCCCACCACCGCGAAGATCGCCGCGGCGAGCAGCAGGAACCGCCGGTCGGGCAGGAACGTCGTGCCGAGGACGGTGGGCCGGGGCACCCGCAGCGGCGTGTCCCCGCCCGACACCCAGCTGAGGTTGATGAGCACGCCCTCGAAGAACAGGGCGAACGCCAGCGTGGCCAGGGCGGCGTAGATGCCGGGCAGGCGGATCACCGGGAGCCCCAGCACCGCACCCACCGCGGCGGCCATGGCGCCGCCTCCCAGCAGGGCGATGAGCACGGGCACGTCGTGCTGGGTGAGCTGGGCGGTGGTCAGGGCGCCGATGGCCGCGAAGGTGCACTGGCAGAGCGAGATCGTGCCGCCCACCCCGGTGGTGAGCACGATCGAGAGCATCACCACGGCCAGGCACACCCCGGCCGTGACGAGCCCCACCCAGTAGTCGTCGAACACCAGGGCGCACAGGGCGAACCCACCCACCACCACCACGGCGCCGAAGACCCGGGTGGCCGTGGTCATCCAGGTCGGCCGGATGTCGGCGGGCGGCGGGTCGGGCGGGGGGTCGACGCCGGCCAGCGGATCGGTGACCGTGCGGCTGCTGCGCACCGACTGGCGGGCGAGCAGCAGCGCGAAGAGCACCACGAACGGCAGCGAGGGGCGCAGCCCGTTGGCCACCACGCTGTCGGTGGGGAGGAACCCGGCCAGCTCGGCCTGGAGCACGCCGAGGGCGATCCCGCCGGCGAACGCGCCGGTGATGCTCGTGAGGTTGCCCACCACGCAGGCGGCGATGGCGGCCACGAGCAGCGTGAAGAAGTCGAGCGACGTGAGCTGGGCGAACAGCGGGGCCAGGAGCACGCCGACCAGGGCGGCCAGCATGCTCGAGAGGATCCACGACACCACCGCCACGCGGTCGGTGTCCACGCCTTGGAGCCGCAGGAGGCGCGGGCTCTCCACCACGGCGCGCATCTGGAGTCCGAGCGCGCTGTGGCGGAACAGCAGCGTCAGCCCGACCACCACGACCACGGTGGCGATCACGGTGGCGATCTGGCCGGCGTCGAGCACGAACCGGGAGCCGCCGATCCGCCAGAGGAAGTCGTCGGTGCGCCGCACGGTCCACAGCGGCGGGGGGTTGGCCTTCACGCCGGGGCCCAGCGCCAGCTTCACCATCTCGGGCATGGCCACGAGCAGGCCGAGCGACGTGACCAGCTTGGCGAGGGGGCTGGCCGTGCGCTGGTGGCGGTACAGGCCCTGGTCGAGCAGGAAGCCGAGCGCGGCGCCCACCACCACGATCGACAGGAACGCGGCGGGCACCAGCGCCCACTCGTGCTCCTTGCGCACCACGTAGAAGACCGCCGCCGACACGTAGGCCTGGGCCGCGAACGCCAGGTTGAACACGCCCGAGGTCTTGAAGTTCAAGGTGAGGCCCACCGCGAGCAGGGCGTAGACGCACCCGAACGGGATGCCTCGCACGGCGTACTCGAAGAGGTCGCCGACGGTGCCCGCGGCGAGCACCGGCTGCAGGTGGGCGAGCGAGGTCACGAGGAGTACTCGGTCTTCACGCCGTCGGGCGTGACCACGGCGCACACGAACGGCTTGCCCGGCTTGGAGAACACCGTGACGAACTCGGAGTCCTCGATGCGCGAGAGGAACTGGCAGAACTTGGTGTCGGACTTCTTCTGGTCGTGGCCCTTGGTCCAGTCGACGCCGTCGATGACCCCACCGGCGTCGTAGTCGGTCATGGCGTTGATGGCGTCGATCAGCTTCGGGCGCGAGAAGCTCGGACCGGCCGCCTTCAGGCCTTCCACGAAGAGGTGGGCGTTGAGCCACCCGGCGATCGAGTTCTCCGACGGCTCCTTGCCGGCCGCCTCGATCCGGTCGAGGTAGAGCTGGAGGCCCTCGGGCTTGTCCTCGAGCTCGAACTGGGTGAAGTCGGTGCGCACGTAGGAGCCCTCGAACAGGTCGCCGAACTCCTGGAGGAACGCGTGGTCGTAGGCGTTGGGGAGCGACTGCACGGCGTGGAGGCCCTGCTTCTTCATCTCCTTGGCCAGGGTGATCACGCCGTTGGTGTCCATGCAGGTGGTGACGAAGTCGACCCGTGCGTCCTTCATCTTCGACACCTGCACCGACAGGTCCGACGGCCCGTACGAGAGCGAGCTGTCCATGAACACGAGCTTGCTTCGGGTGGCTTCGCCGTACTCCTCGAAGCTGTTGCGCACCCCCTCGGCGCAGTCGGCCGACTGGGGCACGGCGTAGGCCAGCACCCCGACCCGCGTCGCACCCGCCTTCTGCACCAGCCAGGGAAGCGTCGGGCTGGCGCAGGTGAAGCAGAGGTAGGAGCCACTCTGGCCGAACAGGTTGTAAGCCGGGTAGCCGTCGCGGGCCTCCCACTCGGGGTTGACCGTCCACCCGAACGTGGGCACCTGATCGCGCACGAGGCGATCCGCTCCGGTGAACAGCAAGGTGGCGATCGGGAGCACCGCGAACACCTTGTCGACCGACAGCAGGGCATCCACCTCGGCCTTGTTGCTGGCCAGCTTGTCGTCCCGCCTCGCCGCCAGGACGAGCTTGCGGCCCCACACGCCGCCCTGCTCGTTCACGAGGTCGAAGTAGGCCTGGACCCCGTCGAACGAGTCGCCATAGCGGCCGCCCAACGGGTTGGTCACCGACGCGACGCCTCCCACCCGGATCTCGGTGGGCGTGATGCCCGGGGCGTCCACCGGGACCACCTCGTCGCCGGTCTGGGGGATGGTGCCGGTATCGGCCCCGGTGCTGGGCGAGCCCGACTCGGCCTGGGCGGGGGCACCCCAGTCGTTGCCGCAGCCGACGGTGGTGGTGGTCACGAGCGCGGTGAGGAGCAGCGCGGCTGCCGCTCGCACCGATCGTCGTGTTCGGGTTCCCCTGGACAAACCTGACGCACCTGTCAGATGTGGCATCGCCCGCAGACTATCCCTGCGCCTTCGCGCCTGCTGGGCACCTGGTGGCGGCCCTTCAGCCGACCCAGCGGACCTGGGGGCCGGTACGGCCGGGGGTCGGGCAGGGGGCGGTGGGGTGGCCGAGGTAGACGGCGGCGATCACCACCGTGCCCGGCTCGAAGCCGCACAGCTCGAGCAGGGCGGCCGAACGGGGTGCGGCCACCGACGACCAGAACGAGGCCAGGTTGCGCGCGGTGGCCGCCAGGAGCAGGTTCTGCACGGCGGCGGCCACGGCGTCGCGGTTCTCGTCGGTGGTGAGCGGGTCGGGGCCGGGGGCCGAGCCCACCAGCACCATGGCGGGGGCCCGTAGGTACTTGCCGCGGGTCTTGGCCACGCGTTCGGGTGGCTCGCCGGCCCGGGCGAGCTCGCCGGCGAGGAGATCGCCCAGGGTGCGCCGTCCGTCGCCGGTGAACACGGCGAAGCGCCACGGCTCGGTGCGATGGTGGTTGGGGGCGAACGTGGCCAGCCGGCACAGCTCGCCGATGGTGGCGCGGTCCACCTCGCGCTCGGGGTCCATCCGCAGGCTGGTGCGCCGGGCGGCGAGGAGCGCGTCGGCGGCCCGGGCGTCGAAGCTCGGCGGTTGCGGGTGGTCCACGGCCGTCCATGATGGCTCGACGGGTGGCGATCGCGGCCGGACCAGCACCTGACGCTCGTGTCAGACAGACTCTCGCTGACGGCACCGGCCCACGGGAGGAAGCGCCATGTTGAAGCGGACCCTCGCCACCTACCCCACCTTCGCCACGCTCGACGCCGAGCGCCTCCACCGCAAGCAGCGGCTGGCGGCCGCGTTCCGGCTCTTCGCCCGGTTCGGGTTCGACGAGGGCGTGGCCGGCCACATCACCGCGCGCGACCCCGAGCACCCCGACCACTTCTGGGTCAACCCCCTGGGCATCCACTTCGCCCAGATCCGCGTGTCGGACCTGCTGCTGGTCAACGCCGAGGGCGAGGTTGTGGAGGGGCGGCTGCCGGTGAACGACGCCGCCTTCGCCATCCACTCGCAGGTGCACCGGGCCCGGCCCGACGTGGTGTCGGCCGCCCACGCCCACAGCATCCACGGCCGGTCGTGGTCCGCGTTCGGCCGGCTGCTCGATCCGTACTCGCAGGACTCCTGCGCCTTCTTCGAGGACCACGCCGTGTTCGACGACTACACGGGGATCGTGCTCGAGCTCGACGAGGGCCGCCGCATCGCCGAGGCGCTGGGCCCGGGCAAGGGGGCCATCTTGCGCAACCACGGGCTGCTCACCTGCGGCCAGAGCGTCGACGAGGCGGTGTGGTGGTTCGTGGCCATGGAGCGGGCCTGCCAGTCGCAGCTGCTGATCGAGGCCACGGGCCGCACGCCGGTGCGGATCGACGACGACCACGCCCGGGCCACCGCCGCCCAGGTGGGCTCGCACCTGGCCGGCTGGCTCCGCTTCCAGCACGCCGCGGACCGCATCACCGCCGAGCAGCCCGACCTGTTGAGCTGACGATGAGCGGCGGT
>CAZIVZ010000144.1:0-7921 GCA_964542495.1 uncultured Aquihabitans sp. | reverse complement strand
ACCACGCCGAGCGGCACCTTCACCCGGGAGATGCGCAGCCCGTTGGGGCGCACCCAGCCGTCGAGCACCTCGCCCACCGGATCGGGCAGGCTCGCCACCTGCCGCAGCCCGGCCGCCATGGCCGCGACGCGTGCCTCGGTGAGGCGGAGCCGGTCGATGACGGTGGGGGCCACACCCCCGTCCTCGGCTCGGGCGACGTCGGTTGCGTTGGCGGCCAGGACGTCGGCCGTGCGGTCCACCAGGAGGTCGGCCGCGGTGTGCAGGCCCTGGTCCTTGTGGGTGGTCGAGGCGGTTGCCAGCACGCGCGAGGCGGCCTTGGCGCGCCGGGCGAGCTCGGGGATGGGCGTGGTCTCGGGCACGGGGAGAGGCTACCGGCCACCGCATCTGCAGTCCGTGGCCGCTCGGGCACCACCGGTAGGGTTGCGCCGTGCCCACGGTCCGTTCGGCTGCCCCTCACGAGCTCCCTGCCGTCGGCGCACTGCTCGCTGCGGCGTTCGCCGACGACCCGGTGTGGAGCTGGCTGACCGGCAACGCGAAGGCCTGGGACCGACGGGCCACGGCGTGGTTCACCGCCGAGGCGCGCTCGCACCACCGCGGCCCCGGCGAGGTGCTGGTCGACCACGAGGTGCGCGGCGCCGCCCTCTGGTCGCCGCCGCAGCGGTGGAGGCCCTCGAGCGTCGAGGGCCTCCGGCTGGCGGTCCCCTCGGTCCGCCTGTTCGGCCGCAACACGCCCCGCGCCATCCGGTTCCTGCTGGCCATGGAGGGCGAGCACCCCCGCCACCCGGCGCACTGGTACCTCGCCGTGCTGGGCACCCACCCCGACCACCAGGGCCGGGGCGTGGGCGCCGCCCTCGTGCAGGCGGTCACCGACCGCTGCGACGCCGAGGGCCTTCCGAGCTACCTGGAGTCGTCGAAGGAGGCCAACGTGCCCTTCTACGCCCGGCTCGGGTTCGAGGTGCGCAAGCCCCTGGAGCCGCTCGGCGGGCCACGCGTGTGGGCCATGTGGCGCGAGCCGAAGGGGTGACCTGCCGGTGATCGTGCCCAAGCAGGTGCAGCGGGCCGTCGAGGCGTTCGTGGCCGAGGTCTCCGTCGCCATGCGCGACGTCGTGGGCCGCCTGCCCACCGTCGACGGGCGCCGCATCGAGCAGGACGTCGCCACCGAGGCGTTCAGCCTGGTCACCGCCCTCATCGACGTCGACCGAAGCCACACCGACGACGAGCTGTGGGGTGTGATCTTCGCCTTCGGCAAGTGGATGCCGGACCAGCTGGGCCGGGCCAAGCCCGACGACCTGCGGCGCAGCTCGCTGCTGGTGGGTCGGGTCACCTGGCTCGACCAGGTCTCCCCCATGTTCGAGATCCTGGTGGCCGCCGACGCGCGGTTCGCCACGTTCCACAGCCGCACCTACTACGACCGCGCCCTGCACCTGGCGTTCACGGTGGCCGCGCTGGAGGCGGCACCCAGCCGGGCCGAGTTGCAGGCCATCGATCGCCTCCGGTCGCGGATGCTCGAGGCCATGGGCACCCTGCCCGCCTCGCCGCTCGTGCCCGGTGGGCCCGACCCGGTCACGCCGGCCACCCCAGGCACCGCGGGCACCCCGGTCACCGGCGACGCTCCCGCCAGGTCCGACGGCAAGCCCGTCGAGGAGCCCCTCCCGCCGCCCCGGCCGATCGAGGAGCTGCTGGCCGAGCTCGACGATCTGGTGGGCCTCGACAGCGTCAAGACCGAGGTCCGCCTCGTCACCGACCTCCTCCGGGTGCAGCAGCTGCGCGCCGAGCGCAACCTGCCCACCTCCCCCCAGAGCCGCCACCTCGTGTTCACCGGCAACCCCGGCACGGGCAAGACCACCGTCGCCCGCCTGCTCGCCGCCATCTACCGATCCCTCGGCGTCGTGGCGAAGGGTCAGCTGATCGAGACCGACCGGTCGGGCCTGGTCTCGGGCTACGTCGGCCAGACCGCGCTCAAGGTGATGGAGGTCGCCGATCGCGCCACCGACGGCGTGCTGCTGATCGACGAGGCCTACGCCCTGGCCCGCGGCGGCGAGAACGACTTCGGCCGCGAGGCCATCGACACGCTGGTGAAGGTGATCGAGGACCGCCGAGACGACCTCGTGGTGATCGCCTGCGGCTACCCCGACGAGATGGCCGACTTCATCGCCGCCAACCCCGGCCTGGCCTCGCGGTTCCCGAAGACCATCTACTTCCCGGACTACTCCGACGACGAGCTATGGCAGATCATCGCCGGCATCGCCGAGAAGGCGGGCTACCGGCCCGACGCAGACGCCGAGGCCAAGGTGCGCGCCTGGTTCGCGTCGGTGCCACGCGACAAGGGGTTCGGCAACGGTCGACTGGCCCGCAACCTGTTCGAGGACGCGATGGCGCGCCAGGCCAGCCGCGTGGTGGCCATCACCGAGCCCACCGACGACCAGCTCACCGACCTCGTGGCCGACGACATCGCCGACGCGGGTCGAGGACCACGCCACGGGAACAACTCGTGAAGCAGCGCCTGCTCGCCATCGCCGGGGCCATCGCCCTGGTGGTCGTGGCCGTGCTCGTACGAACCACGGTGCTCGACGGCGGGGGCGGAGGACCCGGAGGCGGTGGAGGCGGGAAGGCGCCGCGGGTGGCATGCACCCCGGATCTCGCCGGGGTCTGCGCCGCACTGGCCGATGCCGGCGCCATCGCTCGCGAGCCGATCGAGCTCGACCTCACCGGAGCCGCCAAGCCACCAGCGGACCTCGACGGGTGGATCACCTGGGATGGCGCCGCCGGGGTGGCCGACCTCGACGCGCCCGGCACCTGGCAGAAGCCGGTACCTGTGGCCGGTTCGCCCCTCGCCGTCGCCCGCCGGTCCGGACCGGCCCCGACCCTCCCCGCCGGCTGCACCGCCGCGGCGGTCACCTGGCGTTGCATCGTCGACAGCGCCCTGGCCGGCACCGCCGTGGGCGTGGGCACCGGCACCTCCGCCGAGAGCCTGGTGCGCCTCGACCCGCTCGCCGCCGCCCTGGTCCCCACCGACGGCGACGTCACCGACATCGACGCCGCCGACCTGCGTGCCGTGGTGGCCAGCCCCGCCGACCCGCAGGACCTGTTCCCCTCCCAGCTGGTCACGTTGCGCACCAGGCTCGGCGCCCTCACCTGGCTCGTGGGCCCGCAGGCCGCCCTCGAGGAGGCGGACGACCTGGTGGTGCTGCACCCCACCGGGGGCGCAGTGCTGGCGGCGGTGGTGCTGGCCGCCACCCGCTCGGGCGACGTGGGCCGCCTCGCCGATCGGCTCCAGGAGGGCGCCCCCGCGGCGGCGCTCCGCGACGCCGGGGTGGAGCCGGGGGCGGGCAGACTGAGCCTCGACCCCGGCGAGCTGTACGCCGTGCGAGACAAGGTGGGATGACCATGGCCAAGCGATCGAGGACCCTGGGAGCCATCGTGGTGGTGGCCGGGATGCTCGTCACGAGCTGCGGCGGGGGCGGCGACGGGGGAAGCGAGGGCGCCGACGACTTCGGCGACCCCGGCGACTGCACCGTGATCGACACGGCGGTGTCGTCGGAGAAGATCGACCTCATGTCGGACCTTGCTCGGTCCTTCAACGGATCCGATGCCGCCGAGACCGCCGACGGTTGCGCCTTCGTCCGTCCCTACTCCAAGTCCTCCGGCGGGGCCACCGACCTCCTCGCCACCACCTGGCCCACCACGGGCGAGGGCGAGCGGCCGGTGATCTGGTCGCCGGCCGCATCGAGCTGGGGTGCCATCTTGAACCAGCGCCGCAAGGACGACGGCCAGCCCGCCATGGTCGCCAAGGCCGTGTCGTTCCAGCTCACGCCGCTCGTGATCGCCATGCCCCAACCCATGGCCGACGCCCTCGGGTACCCCGACAAGCCCATCGGCTGGGCCGACATCGCCGCGCTGGCCACCTCCTCGGAGGGGTGGGCGGCCTACGGCCACCCCGAATGGGGCGCGTTCAAGCTCGGCAAGACCAACCCCAACTTCTCCACCAGCGGGCTCTCGGCGCTGATCGGCCAGACCTACGCGGCCGCCGGCAAGGAGCGAGGCCTGTCCCAGGAGGACCTCGACGACCCCGCCACCAAGGCGTTCGCCGCCGACGTCGAGTCGTCGGTGGTGCACTACGGCGACATCACCATGACCTTCCTCAACAACTGGTTCCGCACCGACCGGGAGGGCACCTCGCTGCGGTACGCCTCGGCGGTGGCCGTCGAGGAGAAGTCGGTCATCGACTACAACCGGGGCAACCCCGACGGCGTGCTCGAGCCCGGGGAGAAGCCCCGAAAGCCCCGCGTGCCGCTCGTGGCCATCTACCCCAAGGAGGGCACGCTCTACAGCGACAGCCCGCTGTACGTGCTCGACGCCGACTGGGTCGACGGGGCCGAGCGGGAGGGAGCCCAGAAGTTCATCGACTTCGTGCAGCGCCCGTCGGCGCAGGAGAAGGTGCTCGAGTACGGCTTCCGTCCGGGCAACCCCGACGTCGAGGTGGCGGCGCCCATCACCGAGGCCAACGGGGTGGACCCGAACCAGCCCGCCACGCTCCTCCAGGTCCCCAGCCCCTCGGTCATGGTGTCGCTGCTCGACCAGTGGCGCCTCGACCGCAAGGCCGCCCGCGTCCTGATCGTGCTCGACGTCTCCGGGTCCATGAAGGAGCCCGCCGACCCCGACGACCCCGGCGGTCCCACCAAACTCGACCTGGCCAAGAAGGCCGCCATCGAGTCGCTCGGCGAGTTCAACGCCACCGACGAGGTGGGCCTGCGCATCTTCACCACCGACCTCGGCCCCGACGGCTCCGCCAACTACCAGGACCTGCTGGCGATCCAGCCCATGCGCGACAACCGGGAGGCCCTGGCGTCGAAGATCCGCGACCAGTTCCCCCTCAACGCCACCCCGCTCTACGACGTGACCCAGGCGTCCTACGACGACCTGGTCGGCCAGTACGACGGGTCCAAGATCAACGCCGTGGTCTTGCTCACCGATGGCCAGAACGACGACGGCGACCCCTCCGACGACCGAGACCAGCTGACCCGGCTGATCGCCTCGCTGCGGCGCGGCACCGAGGGCGAGAGCTCCAAGCCGATCCGCATCTTCCCGATCGCCTACGGCAAGGCGGCCGACCTCGACACGCTCACCGCGATCGCCGAGGCCACCAACGCGGCCGCCTACGACGCCAGCAACCCGGCCACCATCACCAAGGTCTTCACCGCCGTGGTGTCCAACTTCTGACATGGCGTCGCTCAGCTTCCGGGACCGGTTCTTCTCGCCGCCCGTCGCTCGTGCCGTCACGTCGCCCAGTGGCATCCTCGCCTTCGGTGCGGGGGCCGCGGCCGGCGTCCTGGCCGTCGGGGTCGCGCCGGTGGCGATCCCCGCCGCCGCGGTCGGCGGCCTGCTGGCCTACGGCGTCCGCGTCGCCCTCGCCATCCCCCGCAAGGGCACCGGCGCACGCATCGACCCGTTCGCGGTCGGCGAGCCGTGGCGCCACGCCGTGCGCGACGCCGTGCAGGCCCGCACCCGGTTCGACGACGCGGTCGAGTCGTTCCGGCCCGGCCCCCTGCGGGACTCCCTGAACATGGTCTCCACCCAGATGGAAGCGGCCGTCGAGGAGTGCTGGCGGGTGGCCCAGCAGGGCCAGGTGCTGGCCGACGCCCGCACGCGCGTCGACGACCGCGAGGCCCGCTGGGAGCTCCAGCAGGCGCAGTACGCCCTGACCCAGGCGGGCCACAACGACGTGCAGGCCGGTCGGGTCGCCGCGCTCGAGGCCCAGCTCGCCACCGCGGCGCGCATGGACGCCCTCATCTCCTCCACCAAGGACCAGCTCGACCTCCTGAACGCCCGCCTGGACGAGAGCGTCACGCGCGCCATCGAGCTGTCGGTGTCGGGCCGCGGCGGGGCTGACACCCTCACCGCCGACGTCGGGGCGATCGTGGACGACCTCGAATCGCTGCGGATGGCCATCGAGGAGGTCGACGGGGGCCACGGCACCTCCCCGTCGTCCTCCCCCACCGCCAGCCCATGACCAGCCCGGTCCACCGGCCGCGCACCATCACCCCGGGGATCGCCGACCACGACGTCGTGGTGCTGCGCCCCCGCACGATCGACGCCCTCGGTCGTCCCGATCCGCTGCCGAGCCCACCGCTCGAGGCGTTCGCCAACCCCAGCGCGGAGGGGCCCATCCCGTCCACGATCGCCGAGTCGGCCCCGTCGCGCCTGCTCCGCAACAACCTCTTCGTGGCCAGCGGCACCCTGCTCTCGCGCATCACCGGCCTGCTGCGCACGACCTTGATCTTCGGGCTGCTGATCGAGGGCCTCAGCGACGCCTACCTCAACGCCAACAACACGCCCAACATGATCTACGAGCTGATCCTGGGCGGCGTGCTCACGGCCACCCTGGTGCCGCTGTTCACCGACGACATCGAGCACGGCCGCAAGGGCGACGCCACCTCGGCGATCATCTCGTTCGCCCTCGTGGCCCTCGTGGCGGTGACGCTGCTGGCCGCCGCCGTCAGCCCGCTGCTGATCCTGCTCCTCTCCACCGGATCGCCTGGTGCCCGGCGCGCCGACTACGTGGCGGCCGGCATCCCGCTGGCCCTCCTGTTCGCCCCCCAGGTGTTCTTCTACGGGCTCATGGCGGTGTGGTCCGCGGTGCTCAACGCCCGGCACCGGTTCCTGGCTGCGGCCTGGGCGCCGGTGCTCAACAACGTGGTGGCCATCGCCACGTTGATCGTGGTGTGGCGCATGGTCGGCTCGAAGCCCACCCTGGCCGATGCGCTCGACGACCGGTCGATCCTGGTGGTGCTCGGCCTCGGAACCACCGCCGGCATCGCCACCATGGCCCTCGCCCTGTACCCCTCCATCCGCCGCGCCGCCATCGGCTTCCGCTTCAACTTCGACCTGCAGCACCCCGCCGTCCGCCGAGCCGTGCGCCTCTCGGGCTGGACCTTCGGCTACGTGGTGGCCAACCAGATCGCCGTGGTGGTCATCACCATCCTCGCCGAGCCCGGCTCGGGCGGGTCCACCGACTACCAGACCGCCTACCAGTTCTTCCAGCTCCCCCACGGGCTGCTCGCGGTGTCGATCATGGTCACCTTCGAGCCCCTCCTCGGCCGGGCCGATGCCCGAGGCGACCGGCGGGACTTCAACGCTCAGCTGCTGCTGGGCTTCCGGCTCATAGGCCTGCTCATCATCCCGGCCGCGGTGGGCTACGTGGCGCTCCCCAAGGGCCTCGACCACCACACGTTCGTGGCCACCGGCGACCTGGCCCGGGCCCTGCACCTCACCGGCATCGTGGCCGCCTTCGCCGTCGGCCTGCCCGGCTTCTCGTCGTACCTCTACGCGCTGCGCGCGTTCTACGCCATGAAGAACACCCGCACCCCGTTCCTGATCAACTGCTTCGAGAACGCGGTCAACATCGCCACCGCCGTGGTGTTCGTGCGGTGGTGGGGCGTGGCGGGCCTAGCGCTGTCGTTCGCCACCGCCTACACCGCCTCCGCCATCGTGGCCGTGGTGGTCCTCAACCGGCACACACCCGGCTTCGACTGGCGGGGGTTGCTGGCAACGTGGGCCAAGCTGCTGGTGGCCGCCGGCGCCATGGGAGCGCTCGTGTACGGCACCGTCGCCCTGGCGGCACCGGGCTCGGCGCTCGGCCTGGTGCCCACGGTGGCCGCCGGGCTGGTGGTGGGGGCCATCACCTACTTCCTGGCGATCAGCGCCCTCCGGGTCCCGGGGATCTCTGAGCTGCTCGGACGCCTCCCCGGCGCCCGCCGCTTCGTGCGCTGACGGCGTCCCGATGCGCTTCGGTCGCCGCCCGCGCCCGCGCCGGCGTGGCTTAGGCTGCGCCAATGATCAAGTTCTTCAAGCGCTTCTGGAACTACCTCACCGCCGGCGCGAACCAGAAGTTCAACGAGAAGGCCGACCCGAAGATCCAGCT
>CAZIVZ010000143.1:0-7973 GCA_964542495.1 uncultured Aquihabitans sp. | reverse complement strand
CCCCGCCCAGAAGGCCCCGGCCAAGGCCGTGGCGAAGAAGGCTCCGGCCAAGAAGGCCCCGGCCAAGGCTGTTGCCAAGAAGGCGCCCGCCAAGAAGGCCGTGGCGAAGAAGGCTCCGGCCAAGAAGCGCTGATCCGCGGCGGCGGCTCAGCCGCCGCCGGAACGTGCGGGAGCCGACATCGGTCGGCTTCGGTGCCCACCTCCTCGGTGGGGCCGGGCCTGTCGGGCTCGGCCCCACCCCGGGTCGCACCGATGGGGTCTCGGCCGAGCGGCCACCGCCTCAGGTGGAGTGGGAAGCCAGGCGGTCGATCCATCTGACGAAGGTGGCGCGGTCGGGCACGCCGGGGACCACGAACCCCGCGCCCAGCAGCCACGACGGGGTGGACGCCACCCCGGCCTCCCGGGCACGCGCCATCGACTCGGCCACCGCGATCGTCGCCGCGCCCGTGTCCACCGCGGTGCGCACCTCGTCAGCCGGCGCGCCCGCCTCGGCGACGAGCCGGTCGAGCACGTCGGGGTCGTCGATCGGCTCTCCCGTCGCGAACTGGGCGTGGAACAGCGCGGCGTGGAGGGGTGCGAAGGCGGTGGGGTGGCCGCGGCGCACCGCTTCCGCGGTCTCGAGGGCGCGGCGGGTGTTGGGCATCCGGGTGGGTCGGCGAAACGCCATGCCGGCCTGCGTGCACTCGGCCTCGATGCGGTCGAACGTGCGCTGGAGCCTCCCGTCGGGACGGACCCGGCGCCCCTGGGCGGGTAGCTCCGGGTGGAGCTCGAACGGCAGGTGCACCACGGTCACCCCTCGCTCCTCGAGGAGACGGGCCCGGTCCTGGCCCACGTAGCACCAGGGGCACAGGTAGTCGCTCCAGCAGGGCACCTCCACGGGGCCGAGCGTAGGCCGACCGGTCGCGGCCCGTACGGTCGACGGAGGATCAACCGCTAGGTTGCCGGCGTGCGGATCGCCACCTGGAACGTCAACTCGCTCAAGGCCCGCCTGCCCCGGGTGGAGGAGTGGCTGGCCGACGTGGCGCCCGATGTCGTGTGCCTCCAGGAGACCAAGCTCGCCGACGGCGCCTTCCCGTCACTGGCGTTCCAGTCGCTGGGCTACGAGAGCGTCCACCACGGCGAGGGTCGCTGGAACGGCGTGGCGATCCTCAGCCGGGTGGGCATCGAGGATCCCCGGAACGGCTTCGGACCCGATGACGACGATCCCGAGGCGCGGCTGTTGTGGGCCACCTGCGGCGGGGTGCGCATCGCCAGCGCCTACGTCCCCAACGGTCGCTCGCTCGACGACGACCACTACCGGTACAAGCTCTCCTGGTTGGCCAACCTGCGTCGGCAGCTCGCCGAGCAGGAGGACCCCGCCGGCTCGGTGGTGGTGGCGGGCGACTTCAACATCGCCCCCACCGACGACGATGTGTGGGACCCGTCCGCCTTCGTGGGTGCCACCCACACGAGCGAGCCCGAGCGGACCGCCCTCGCCGAGCTGGAGTCGTGGGGCCTGGTCGACACCTTCCGGCTCCGCCAGCCCGAGCCCGGGCTGTTCAGCTGGTGGGACTACCGCGCCGGCAACTTCCACAAGCGCCAGGGCATGCGGATCGACCTCGTGCTCGCCACCGAACCGGTGGCCCGGCGCGTCACCTACGCCACCATCGACCGCAACGCCCGCAAGGGCCAGCAGCCGTCCGACCACGCGCCGGTGATCGTCGACCTCGCCCCCTGACGTCACCCCGCCGCCACCCGAGGAGCCAGCATGTCCGATGTTCCCGACACCTCGTCGTCGCCGCCGCCCGAGGCCTTCGAGGTCCACCTGCCCAAGATGACCGAGGACGTGGCGCCGGAGCGCATGGACGTCGTGACCAAGCGCCTCCGCGCCGCCTCGCACGGGGAGCTCTCGCCGCGGCGCACGGCCCTCAAGGACCTGGCCGACACCACTCGCGTGCTGATCGACCGATTGGTGGCCACCGACGCGCCTGACGACGTGATCGCCGCCGCGCTGGCCGACGTGGCCTCGGCGGCCGACCGCTTCGCCACCCACCGCCAGGGGAGCCTCTACGGCTTCAGCGAGGCGGCCAACGCCGGGGTCCGCGAGGATCCGCTGTTCGACCACAGCCCGCTGATCGGGATCGCCAACCCGCTCGCCCCGCCCATGTCCATCGTGGAGGAGGACGGGGTGATCGTGGCCCGGGCCACCTTCGGCCAGGCCTACGAGGGCCCGCCCGGCTGCGTGCACGGCGGCTACGTGGCCGCGGCGTTCGACGAGGTGCTGGGCGCGGCGCAGTCGCTGTCGGGCGCGCCGGGCATGACCGGCACGCTCACGGTGCGCTACGAGTCGCCCACCCCGCTCAAGACCGACCTGCGCTTCGAGGGTCGCCTGGTGGGGGTGGAGCGCCGCAAGATCTTCACCGAGGGGGCCTGCTACGCCGGCGACCGCCTCACCGCCAGCGCCAAGGGCACGTTCATCGCCATGTTGCCGGGCCAGTTCCTCGACCTCCTCGCCGAACGAGAGGCCCGCCAAGCCGACCACCGCTGACCCCTGCTCCCTGGCCCCTGACCCCACCCCCCCACCCCAGCGAATGTGGTGTGCGGGAACGACGTTCCTGTCGGTTTCGCGCGTGAGGTTCGGCGACCGCGGCGTGAAGATCAGGCGTCGAGGAAGCGGTCGACCGAGGGGGCCTCGGCCACGAGGTACTCCTCCAGGCCGGACACGATCGCCTGCTCCACCTGGCCGGCCACCAGGAACGCCTTGACCTTCAGGTCGCCGACGACCCGACGCTCCGAGCCGTTGGCTGTGGCGCGCACGTCGAAGTGGCCCGATGCCTTGAGCCGATCGGGGTAGTGGTCCGGCACGAGGCGGAACGTGGTGCGGCCGCCGCCGAGGTCGTGCGTGGTCTCCTGGACCCAGGTGAGACGGGCCGGGTCGACCACGGCCGTGACCGCCGCGGGAAGGTGGCCGGTGAAGCGGAACCGCACCCGCAGCACCGCCCGGTCGGCGCTGCGCTGGTGGCTGAGCACCTCGATGCCACCGAGCTTCGGCAGTCCCACGAGCGTGGGGTAGAGGTCCACATCGGCGTAGGCGTCGGCCACGGCCGCGGCGGGCGACCGGTAGCGCTGGGTGAGCTCGAAGCGCATGGCGGACCTCGTGGCGGGTGGTCAGCCGATCTGCTCGGCGACGATCTCGAGCAACCTAGCTCCGTGCCGATCACGGGTGAGCGGGCCGAGACCTCGGACGCGCTCGAGCTCCTCGAGTCGGCGGGGGCAGGCGCTGGCGATGGCATCGACCGCTCGGTCCGAGAGGACCACGGTGGGGCGGACATCGGCTCGGCGCGCCTGCTCGGCCCGCCAGGAGCGCAGCGCCGCCGCCACCGCCGAACGACGGGCGACGTCGCCGGCCCCCGCGGGAACGTCGTCCTCGCCGCCGACCGGGCCTGGCTCGCGGTCGGGCCCGGCGTCGGGCGGGGCTGGGGCGAGGGCAGCCCGGGTCCGGGCCAGGAGATCCGGGCCGGCCGCGGGGACGCGTGCTCGGGCGAGGTCGTCGGCCACGCCTCGCACCCACGCCAGGTAGGGAGAGGGTGCTCGTTCGACGGCGTCTGACCCAAAGGTCCGGGTCTTGGCCCAGCTGCACCGCAACACGTCGGCGGCCCGGGTGACGGCCACGTAGAACAGCCGCTGCTCCTCGCGCCGGGCGTCGGGTGTCCGGGCGTGGCTGATGGGCACGAGCCCGGCCTCGACGCCGGCCAGGTGGACCACCTCCCACTCCAGGCCCTTGGCGGCGTGGAACGTGGCGATGGTGACGGCGTCGGCGGCGTCGGGCCCGTCCTCGAGCAGGACGGTGCGCAGCCACCCGTGGAGCGCGTCGGTGCGGGTGCCGGGATCCACCACGAGGAGTTCCTGGCCGAGCCGTACGACCTGCTCGAAGGCGGCGACCCGACGTCCGGCCGCCGAGTCGGGCAGCTCGCGCTGCCCGAAGCCGGGTCCGCCGTCGAGGTCCTCGTCTTCGTCCACGAGCCCGGTGGCATGGGCGAGCAGGTCGCGTCGCTGACGCGAGACGCTGGCGTCGAGATCGGCGAGCGCGGTGGCCAGCGGCTCCTGCATCCGATCGAGGCGGCGCAGCAGGTCCTTCACGTCGGGCTCGTCGAGGAAGCGGTGGGCCCCCCGCACCCGGTAGGGGACCGCGGCGCGCCGGAACGCAGCCTCCAGCACGGCGGTCTGGGCGTTGGTGCGAACGAGCACGGCCTGCGACGACCAGGGGCGGCCCGGTCGGTGGTGCTCGCGCACGGCGCGGGCGATGCCGTGGGCCTCGTCGAGGTCGGACTGGTAGCCGACCACGTGCGGCGGGACCCCGTCACCGCGATGCGCCTGCAGCGGCCGGGCGCCCCGCGCTCCGCCCGCCAGGACGGCGGCCGCCACCGCGAGCACCTGGGGCGTCGACCGGTACGAGTCGCGCAGCTCCACCACCTCGGCGCCCGGGTGGTGGCGGGGGAACTCCTCGAGGAACGTGGCGTCGGCGCCGTTCCAGCTGTAGATGGCCTGGTTCGGGTCTCCCACGACGCAGAGGTCTGGGCGGTCGCCGAGCCAGGCTCGCAGCAGGCGTTCCTGGAGGGGGTTGACGTCCTGGTACTCGTCGACGAACAGGTGGCGGAACCGCCAGCGCTGGGCGGCGGCGAACGATGGGTCGCGCTCGATCGCCAGCGCGCACCGCCCGAGCAGGTCGTCGAAGTCGATGAGGCCCCGGCGGGCCTTCTCGTCCTCGTAGCGGCGGTACCAGCCGGCGATCCGCTCCGGGTCGACGGGGGTGGCGCGCCCGGCCAGCGTCACTGCCGGCACATAGGCGTCGGGGGCGACGAGGCGGGCCTTGGCCCACTCGATCTCGGCGGCGAGATCGGCCGGGCGGACCCGCTTGGTGTTCCCGAGGATGCGGGCCAGCACCGGCCCCTTTCGATCGAGCAGGGTGGGTGCGACGGTGCCGGCACCCGCCCATGTGGTGCGGAGCTGGGCGTAGGCCAAGGCGTGGAAGGTGCCGGCGGCGGGCAGGTCTCGCAGGCCGAAGGTCCGCAACCGGGCGTCGAGCTCGGCTGCCGCCTTGCGGGTGAAGGTGACGGCCAGGACGTGGCGGGGGTCGGCATCGCCGCGCAGGCAGCGGTGGGCGATGCGACGGGTGATGACCCGGGTCTTGCCCGACCCGGCGCCGGCCAGGATGGCCAGCGGTTGCGCGTCGGTGGTGACGGCACGGCGCTGCGCGGGGTCCAGCCCGTCGAGCAACCGATCCGCGTCCACCGTCGGAGGCTACCGACCGACCGCCACCGTCCCGGCTCGATCGCGGACCCGTCGTACACTGCGACGCGTGGCCTTCTCCCGTGACCTGCTCAACGCCAACGAGGAGCTGATCCTCGACCTACGCCCCCACTGGTGGTTCCTCGCCAAGTCCGCCGCCGCCCTGGTGGGCTCGGTGGTCCTGGCCATCGTGGTCCTGGCTGCGTGGGGCCCCGACGGCTCGCTGGGCGACGTGGCGCGCATCGTGCTCGCGGTGCTGGTGCTGGTCTCGCTGGGCTGGTTCGGATGGACCTACCTCAACTGGAACAACACCAACTACGTGCTCACCACCGACCGCTTCATCACCCGCACCGGCGTCCTGTCGAAGGAAGGGGTGGAGATCCCCCTCGAGCGGGTGAACACGGTCTTCTTCCGCCAGTCGATCTTCGAGCGCCTGGTCGGGTCGGGCGACCTGGCCATCGAGTCCGCGGGTGAGCGGGGCTCGGACAGCTTCTCCAACATCCGCAAGCCGTCGGTCGTCCAGAAGGAGATCTACGTGCAGATGGAGGCGAACGAGAACCGCAAGTTCGACCGGATGCGGGGCCAGGTCGGCGGGCCCGCCGCGCCCAGCATCCCCGACCAGATCGCCGCCCTGTCCGAGCTGCACCAGCGCGGCGTGCTGAGCGACGCCGAGTTCGCCCAGAAGAAGGCCGAGCTGCTCGACCGCATGTGACCTTCCGTCGGGTGGCGGTCAGCGCACCCGGTGCGCGCCCGCGGCGGCATGAACCAGCCATCCCTCGTCGAGCACGCCCGGCTCGGTGAGGGCCACCACGCAACCGCCGAACCCGGCACCGGTGAGTCGAGCCCCGTGCACGCCCGGGGTGGTCGAGAGGCGGGCGACGAGGGCGTCGAGCACCTCGGTGGACACCTCGAAGTCGTCCCGCAGGGAGCGGTGGCTCTCGGCCATGGCCTCTCCGGCCGCGGCGACGTCGCCGCGGCGCAGGGCGGCGGCGAAGGTGCGCACACGCTGGTTCTCGCTGATGACGTGGCGCGCCCGGCGCGCCAGCACGGCGTCGTCGAGCGCATCGGCCGCCGACGGATCGGTGAGCAGCCGCAGCGGCCCGAGCGCCGCCTGTGCCGCCTCCACCTCTGCTCGGCGCTGCGCGTAGGCCGAGCCGGCCAGCCGGCGCGCCTGGCCCGAGTGGATCACCCGGACCTCCACATCGTCGGACAGGGGGACGGGCTCCACCGCGAGCGTGTGGCAGTCGATCAGCAGCGCGTGGCCCGCCACCCCCGCCGCCGAGGCGAGCTGGTCCATGATCCCGCAGGGCACGCCCGACGCGGTCTGCTCGGCCCGCTGGGCCAGCTCGGCAAGCTCGCGCGCTGGCCCGTCGAAGCCGAGCGCCAGGGCCACCGACACCTCGAGCGCGGCGCTCGACGACAAGCCGGCGCCCACCGGCACCGTGGTGGTGACGTGCCCGGTGAACCCGACGGCCGGGCGCAGCTCGGCCACCACGCCGGCCACGTAGCGAGCCCAGCCGGGCGTGGCCGCGGCCGGGGCGGCCACGTCGAGCCTCACCACGGCCGCCTCGGGCTCGTCGGCCGAGGTGAGGCGCACCACCTTCCCCCCCGGCGTGCCGGTGACGGTGGTGGTGAGGTCGATGGCCATGGGGAGCACGAGGCCGCCCGTGGTGTCGGTGTGCTCGCCGATCAGGTTCACGCGACCGGGAGCCACGGCGGTGACGGTGCCAGGCTCGGTCACGCCGGCACCTCCCGCAGGCGGGCCGCCGCCTCCTGGGGGACCACCGGGTTGAGGTAGGCGCCGCTGCCGAGCTCGGCGCCGGCGACGTAGCGCATCACCCCCGGCGCCCGGTGCGGTCCCACGATCTCCACGTGCATCCACGCCTGGGGCCACGGGCGTCCGTCGAAGGGTCGCTGGTGGATCCACATGAGGTAGGGCATCGGCGGGTCGAACACCCCTTGCAGCCGACGGAGCGCCTCGGTGAGCACCGACCCGAACGCGTCCCGGCCGGCATCGTCGAGCGACGGAAGATCCGGTCGCCTCTCGAGTGCGGCCACCCGCATGCCGTAGGGGTAGACGGAGGCGCTGGGCACCCACGCCCGCCACCCGTCACGCTCCACCACCACCAGGTCCGGGTCGTCCTCGAGCAGTCGGTGCCCGTCGGCCAGGCGGCTCAGCTCGGTGCTGGGCAGGGCCGGCACGTCGGGGTACGTGTAGATCTGGCCGTGCGGGTGGGGGATGGTGGCGCCCACCTCGGCGCCGTTGTTCTCGAACACCAGCACGTAGGCGAGGTCCGGCCGGGCGCCGAGCGCGGCGGTGCGGTCGGCCCAGAGGTCGACCACCGCTCGCACGTGCGCCGGGGGCAACCGGGACAGCTCGGCGTCGTGGTCGGGGGCGTAGAGCACCACCTCGCATCGATCGTCGGGAAAGGACGGCCAGCGGTTGGTGAACGCCTTGACGAGGTAGGGATCAGGTGCCTCCACGCCGCCGACGCAGAACGGGCACCCGGCCACCGGCCGGTTCGGCCGGGCCTGGCGACTGCGGGTGACCTGCACCTGCACCCCGGTGAGCGGGTCGATCCGCAGCTCGAACGTGGGTGCCTCCTCAGCCATGGGGTCGAGGGTAGGCGGGGCCGGTACCCTGGCTCGCCCATGGCGAGCTACCACCTGGTCACCCTGGGGTGCCCCAAGAACGAGGTCGACTC
>CAZIVZ010000142.1:0-8098 GCA_964542495.1 uncultured Aquihabitans sp. | reverse complement strand
GGTCCTTCTTGGCGAACAGCGGCACGTGCACGTAGGTCCACGTCCAGAGCCGCCCGGTGGGACCGAGCTCCACGTCGTCGCAGCCCTCGTGCAGGCACCGGGCGCACACGTGGCGGCGGGGAAAGAAGTGCTCGCCGCACGCCTGGCACCGGCTGCCCAGCAGGCGGGGCGACTCGGTGGGGTCGTCGGGCACGGTGAAGAACCCCGGCTCGATCGGCACCCGCACGGTCACGAACCGCTCTCCCCAGGAGGCGATGCCGGCCGCAGCTCCAGCGGACGGCCCGAGCGGGCCTCGGCCGCCACCACCAGGTCGCTCCAGTCGTGCTCGCCCAGGCCCAGCGCCACCGCGTCGCCCAGCACCTCGGCCAGGGCCTCGGCCACCGGCGCGGGCACGTCGCTCGCCCGGGCCAGCTCGGTGATGAGCCGGGCGTCCTTGGCCGCCAGGTCCAGCGCGAACTGCACGGGGCGGTCCCGGTCGCCGATGCCCTCCACCGCGCGGTCGACGTAGAAGTTCGAGGCGCCGCCGGTGCGCACCACCTCCACGGCGGTGCGCAGGTCGATCCCTGCTGCGGCGGCCAGCGACAGCCCTTCGAGCGAGCTCCACGTGCTGGCGAAGGCCAGGAGGCTGTTGACCAGCTTCATGGTGGTGCCGGTGCCCACGGGCCCGAGGTGGAAGGTGGCCCGGCCGAGCCGGTGCAGCACCGGCTGCACCCGCTCGACCGGGCCGGATTCGCCGCCCACCATGAAGACCAACGTCCGGCCCCGGGCGCCCGCGGCCCCGCCGGTGAGGGGGGCCTCCACGAAGTGGTGGCCCGAGCCGGCCAGGCGCTCGGCCAGCCGGCGGTTGCCGGCAGGCAGGTTGGTGGACAGGTCGAGCAGGATCGCCCCGGGCGCCGCCGCGCCGGCCCACTCCCGTGCCACCGCGTCCACCACGTCCGGCGTGGGCAGCGAGCTGATGGTGATCTCGCTGGCCGCGGCCACCGCCGCCACCGAACCCGCGGCGACCGCCCCCTCGATGCCGGCGGCGCGGGCCGGGTCGACGTCGGTGACCGTGAGCCCGAGCCCGTCGGCCGCGAGGTTGGCGGCGATCTCGCGGCCGATGTGGCCCAGCCCCACCACCCCGATCGTGGGCGGCGGGCCGGTGCCCGCCGGGTCGGTCACGCGGCGATGCCGAGGAACGCGAGCACGTTGTCTCGCATGACCGCCTTGGTCTCGGCCTCGTCGAAGTCCGGGATGTCCTTCACGTACGCCAAGGGATCGGCCAGGCCCTCGGTGTGGGGGAAGTCCGAGCCGAACATGAGCCGCTCTATGCCCACCGCGTCGCGCAGGCGAGTCATGTCGTCCTCGTAGTACGGGGAGATCCACACCTGGCGCCGGAACTGCTCCACCGGGTGCTCGCTGAACGCGAAGGGCATCTTCCCGTGGGCGTCGGAGAGGTTGCGCAGCAGGTCGGGCACCCACATGGCGCCGTTCTCGATCGACGCGATGCGCAGGGCCGGGAACCGCGTCAGCAGGCCCTGGCACACCATGGCGGCGAGGGTGTCGGAGATGCCCCGGTCGGCGAAGGCCACCAACGGGAACGCGGCGTGCTTGAACCCCTCGAAGCCACCACCGCCGCCGTCGCCCGGCGCGGTGTTGCGCCAGAACTTGCCGTAGTGGCTGATGCCGCTGAGCCCGGCGTGCAGCACCATGGGCACCCCGGATTCGGCGACCAGGCCCCACACCCGGTCGAACTGCGGGTGGGCGGGCGACACGTAGCCGTCGTCGCCGTCGGGCACCGGGCCGGGGATGGTCACCAGCACCCGGGCGCCGGCGTCGAGCACGCGGGCCACCTCGGCCTCGGCCAGCGCCGGGTCGGCGAGGGTGATCATGGGTGCGGCGTAGAGCCTCCCGTCGCCGCGGTCGAAGCCCCAGTCGTCGTCGAGCCAGGAGTTGAACGCCGAGAAGGCGGCGTGGAGGGCCGGCAGGTCCCGGCGCAGGGCCTCCTGCATGCCCACGCCCAGGGTGGGGAAGAGGAGGGCGCCGTCGAGCCCCTGCTCGCCCAGCTGGCGCACCCGGGCGGCGCGGTCGCGGTACTCGGGGTGCTCGGTGATCGGGTCGAGCTCGCCGAACATGGTCTTGAGGTCCAGCCCCTCGGTGTTACGACCCCGGAAGTAGTCCTCGAGGCTGCCCGGCGCCGCGATCGGGTCGAACGTGGGGTTGGGGATGAACTTGTTGACCTTGCCGCCCACCAGGAGGCGCGCCTTGCCGTTGATCTCGGCCCACTGCATGGCCCGCTTGGCCATCTTGGGGTCGATGTGGCGGGTGAAGGCGTCGGTGGCCTCGTAGTAGTGGTGGTCGGCGTCGAAGGGGCGGAACCCGAGCTCGGTCATGGCCCGAGCCTACGCCTCATCTAACGCCCGTGTCAGCTAACGTCGCGGCCCATGTCGGACGTGCCGGTCATCGATGCCTGGGTCAACATCTTCCCGGAGGCCTTCGCCGCGAAGTGGGCGGCCGAGGACGCGCAGCAGGGCGTGGTGCAGCTGTTCGGGCCAGACCTGGCCAAGGGCCCCACGGTGGAGGGCCTGCTCGCCGCCATGGACGAGGCCGGGATCCAGACCGGCATCCTCACCGCCGGGCTCAGCGACCCCGAGCGGGCCCACCGGCGCGGCGGCTACGCGGCCGAGGACTTCCTGGCCATCGCCGACGAGCACCCGGGGCGGTTCCTGGTGTCGGCCGCGGTGGACAAGGCAGCCAAGCCGTCGGCCAACGTGCGGCGCCTGCGGGAGCTGGCCCAGCACCCGGCGTTCGTGCTGGCCCGGGTGACGCCGCTCGTGGAGCAGTACGGGCTCAACCACCGGCTCTACTACCCCGTGTACGCCACGGCTGAGGAGCTGGCCATCCCTGTGTCGATCAACGTCGGCATCCCCGGGCCCCAGGTGCGATCGCGCTGCCAGGACCCGGTGCTGCTCGAGGACGTGCTCATCGACTTCCCGCGGCTCACCGTGATCGGCGCCCACATGGGTCACCCCTACGAGGCGCTGCTCATCACCTACCTGCTCAAGTGGCCCCAGCTCCACCTGATGACCTCCGCGTACCTGGCCACCTACCTGGACCCGGCGATGGTGACGTTCATGGACTCGTCGAGGGGGCGCGGCCGCCTGTTGTTCGCGTCGGACCACCCGGTCATCCCGGCCGCCAAGGCGCTCGCCGCGGCGCGGGCCCTGCCGCTGTCCGACGAGGGGATGGCCGAGTACCTGGGCGGTGCCGCGGCGCGGCTGTTCGCCTTGGGGCCCGAGGGCAGCTGAGCCGTGGCGCGCCACGAGGCGGGCCAGCACGTGGCCGCCCACGCCCTCGCCACCCCGGACAAGCAGGCGGTGGTGATGGTGCCGTCGGGCGAGGTGCGCACGTTCGCCGACCTCGACGACGCCTCAGCCCGCCTCGCCCGCCTGCTGCGCGAGCGGGGCCTCGCCACCGGCGACCACCTGGCCGTCCTGGTGGAGAACGAACCGGCCTTCTTCGACGTCGTGTGGGCCGCCATGCGCACCGGCCTGTTCGTCACGCCGATCAACTGGCACCTGGCCGCCGCCGAGGCCGGCTACATCGTCGGCGACTGCGACGCCACCGCCCTGGTGGCGACGGCCCGGCTGGCCGACGTGATCGCGGCCATGGACCCCGCCGACCTCGCCGCCGCCACCACCCGGATCAGCGTGGGCGGCGACCTCCCCGGGTTCGAGCGGCTCGACGACCTGCTCGGTTCGGCGGGCGGGGCCGAGGCGGGCGAGGTGCCCGACGAGCACGACGGCGGCTGGATGTTCTACTCCTCGGGCACCACCGGCCGGCCCAAGGGGATCCTGCCGCCGCTCCCTCCCGCGTCGCTCGGGGCGCCGTCGTTCCTCACCCGGATGCTCACCGGGCTGTTCGGGTTCAGCGCCGACACCGTCTACCTGAGCCCGGCGCCGATCTACCACGCCGCCCCCGCCGGGTGGACCACCGGCACCCAGCGCCTGGGCGGCACCGCGGTGGTCATGGAGCACTTCGACCCCTTGGAGCTGCTGGCCGCGGTGGAGCGGCACCGGGTCACCCACGTGCAGCTGGTGCCCACCCACATGATCCGCCTGCTGGAGCTGCCCGAGGCGGACCGGAACCGGTTCGACCTGAGCTCGCTCCAGCGGGTGATCCACGCCGCGGCGCCGTGCCCGGTGGACGTGAAGCGCCGCTTCATCGAGTGGGTGGGCCCGATCGTGCACGAGTTCTACAGCGGCTCCGAGGGCGCCGGGTTCTGCTACATCGGCCCCGAGGAGTGGCTGGCCCACCCCGGCTCGGTGGGGCGCTCGATGACCGGGGCGATCCACGTCCTCGGCCCCGACGGTGCCGAGCTGGCGGTCGGCGAGGAGGGCGAGGTGTGGTTCGAGACGGACCGCCCGTTCGAGTACCACAAGGACCCCGACCAGACCCGCTCGGTGTGGGACCCCCGGGGCTGGGCCTGGCTGGGCGACGTGGGCCGGGTGGACGAGGAGGGGTACCTCTACCTCACCGACCGGGCCAGCCACATGATCATCAGCGGCGGCGTGAACATCTACCCCCGAGAGGCCGAGGACGTGCTCGTCGGCCACCCGGCGGTGGCCGACGTGGCCGTGGTGGGCACCCCCGATCCCGAGATGGGCGAGCGGGTGACCGCGTTCGTGCAGCTGGCCGACGGCGCCGAGGCCACCGCCGACGAGCTGATCGAGTTCTGCCGTGATCGCCTCAGCCACTTCAAGTGCCCGCGAGAGGTCCGCTTCGTCGACGACCTCCCCCGTCTCCCCACCGGCAAGCTCCTCAAGCGGCTCTTGGCGCGCTGATCCGGGCTCCAAGCGGTCTTCGCCGCCTATCACCCGGGGCCCGGGCTCCGGAGCGTCTCGATGAGGCCAAGGACACGGTGAACGAGTTCTTCGACGCGCTCGGCGACCGGGCCGCTGGCCTGCAGTTCGTCACCGCGGACGGGCCCGCTGGATCATCGATGTCGTTGCCGAACGAGCTCCCGACGCGCTCGCGGGTGAGCACGATGTCCCCTCGCGCTCGAGCCAGTCGTACTAGCCCGACGTGGACACCTCGTTCGCTTCGCACGCTGCCGTCACCGCGAACCCCGCGGCCTTCTGGTCTTCGATACAGCGATAGCGCGTCACGGTGTCGACTCCTTCACCAGAAGGCCAGAGATCGTTTGCGCAGATCACGCTCCATGCGCAGTTCACCAACCTGGGCTCGCAGCTCGGCTAGCTCAGCCCGCTCATCGATATTGAGCGGCGCGCCCCGCTCGCGGGCTTCTCGCTCCTTGCCGACCCAGTTGCCCAACGTGCCCTCGTTTGACCCCCAACGACCGGTCGACATCAGCGAGCTGGCGGTGTTCGTGGAGCACCATCGCGACCGCGTCACGACGGAACTCAGGCGGCTATTTCGACGCCTCCCCGGCCGATGATTCTTCGATACAGACATGGACTCCACCGATATCGGGAGTCCGCCCAACGGGGTATGCCCACCAAGCTAGTGACGTCGTGGTTTCCGAGGCTGTTGGGCAGCTTGATCGTCTACGGATGCGGGTAGGTGCGCCACCGCGAGCGCCACGTCAAGCGACCGTTGTGCCTGCGCCATCTCCACCAGCTTGGCAAGAGCCTCAGGGTGGACGCACAGGTCCCTCGCGTCATCTCACCCCGTGAAAGATCGGGGCTATACGAGGTGTCCGCCCAAACGGGGGGATGCCCATGATGCTCGCAGACGCAATCAGCTCTGTGACGCGTCCGGACGGAGCGGAGGAGGATCCCACATTCGTGCCTCTGCACTGCGAAGGACCAGCGCCACGGCCGGATCTGAAATCGAGGCTGCTCGAAAAACCGATATTCCGGTCGGGTCGTTGGAGTCGAGTAGGTCCTCAGCTGCTCCAGCAGCCAAGACCCTGAGATCCATCTCCTCACGTGCATCCTGAATGCATGCAATTAGGAAGTTGGCCCAGCATCGACCGTTCGAGCGAAGACGCTCGGAGAAGAACACGTCGATAATCCAGTCGTCCTCATCAGCTTCAGTCTCCCGGGAAGGGCGGGCTCTGCGACGCCGATGCAGGTAGTCGATCCACTCGACGGCGGCTCGTCGATAGTGACCCTGAAGGATCTCGTCGACGACCGCTTCTGGATTGGGAGGCGAGCTGGTCACTTGGAAAGCTTGCTAGAAGCCGAAGACAGGGACAACCAACGGCGGAAGCAGCGGAGGAAAGAATTCAGAAGGCCCGGGAATTTCATCCCAGTCTATGTGGAAGTCTATCACCGGAGGCGCTGCAGGGGGAGCTGGCGGCAGAGATGGAATCACAAACAGGGGCGGCGGATACTTCCAATCGAGTACCTCGTCAGCAAACCTGATCATGTCGTTTGCCTCCGGGGGCAAGTCATCAAAGCAACCGTCCTGATCGGATGATCTATCCCATTTCTTCAGCAACCGACGAATACCCGCTTGCTGGTTCTCGAATGCCTCCGCATGCCCCGGATCCCCATCTGCCCACAATACTCCAAGGAGGAACCTCTGGACTATGCCCTTCTTCATCCCGCTACCGCCCCAGAGGAACCGCACTATTTTGTTGTAGATGTCGAGGCAGGGCTCCTCGCCACGGTTCGGACAGCCCGTCCAGCCCCGAGAGACCCAAGGTATCGGGGTCTATACGGGGCCAGCGATGGTGCCACTGTAGCTGCGGTAGCCATGGGGTACGACCATGGGTAGCATGCTGGTATGAAGGTGAGCGTGAGCCTCCCCGATGAGGACGTCGAGTACCTCGACGCCTACGCCGAGACCCAGGGGCTCGGGTCGCGGTCCGCGGCGGTCCTGAAGGCGGTGCGGCTGCTGCGAGCTTCCGAGCTGGGCGCCGCCTACGAGGACGCCTGGACCGAGTGGACCGACAGCGGCGACGCCTCCTTGTGGGATGCGGCGGCCGCTGACGGTGTCGGCTGATGCGCCGGGGTGAGATCCGCTGGGTCGACCTCGACCCCACTCGTGGCGCGGATTCCGACGAGCGCCGGCCCGGGGTGATCGTGAGCAACGACGGCGCCAACACCACCGCGGGCCGTCTGGGTCGCGGGGTCGTGACCATCGTGCCGGTCACCACCAACGTCGAAGGGATCTACCCGTTCCAGGTGCTGCTGACCGCCGAGGCAACCGGTCTGCTCCGGGACTCGAAGGCCCAGGCCGAGCAGGTCAGGTCGATCGCCGTGGAACGAGTCGGCGAACGGCTCGGGACCGTGACGGGGGCGGACCTGGCTGCGCTCGACGAGGCCCTGCGCCTCCACCTGGCGCTCTGACCGCCAGGGGCAGCTGAACCGCCCTCGCAACACCGTTAGGTTCCCCCTTCGTGGACGAGCGCAGGGTGGCGATCATCACCGGGGGCAGCAGCGGGATCGGGCTCGAAGCCGGTCGGCAGCTCGTGGCGGCGGGACACGACGTGGTGCTCACGGCCCGCCGCGAAGGACCGCTGCGCGAGGCGGCCGAGGCCGTCGGCGCCCGGTGGGCGGTGGGCGACGCCGCCGATCCGGCCTCGTTCGCCTCCGTCGTGGCCGCGGCGGCGCAGGGGACCGGGCGGGTCGACCTGGTGGTCCACGCCGCCGGCACCATGGGCGGCACGTTCGTGCGCAAGGAGTCGCTCGACGAGTTCGACCGGATCCTGCGCACCAACCTGACCTCCGCGTACGTCGTGGCCCACGCCGCGCTGGCCGCCATGGGTGCGGGCGGCCGGTTCGTGTTCGTGTCGTCGAGCTCGGCGCACGCACCCCAGCCCGGCCGCTCCGCCTACTCGGCGTCGAAGGCTGGGCTCAACGCGTTCGCGGCGGCGCTGGCCGGCGAGGTCGAGCGCGACGGCATCGCCGTGCACGTCCTCACGGTCGGTCCCGTGGCCACCCCGATGCTCGACGACGTGCGGTTCCCGATGCGCACGCTCGGGGCGGCCGAGGTCGGCGCCGCGGTGGTGGGGCTCGATTCGCTGGCCCCCAACGTGCGGCTGCCCGAGGTGCAGCTGTCGTCGGTGGAGGCCGGGCCGTTCGCGCCCGAGCTGTTCGTGCCCGAGGCGGCGCGGCGCCTCGGCCGCACCGAGTAGCCCGCGGCTACG
>CAZIVZ010000141.1:0-8144 GCA_964542495.1 uncultured Aquihabitans sp. | reverse complement strand
GCCCGCTCCGTGTGGAAGGCGCTCGACGCCCCGGCCCGCCTCATCGCCGGGAACGCCGGCTTCGAGGGTGCCGTCGTCGTCCAGCAGGTGGAGGCCGAAGAGGGGGCCTACGGCCTCAACGCCGCCACCGGCGTGTTCGAGGACCTCATCAAGGCGGGCGTCATCGACCCGGCCAAGGTCACCCGCGCCGCGCTGCAGAACGCGGCGTCGATCGCCGGCCTCCTGCTCACCACCGAGGCCATCGTGGCCGACAAGCCCGAGGAAGAGGGTGCCGCCGGCGGCGGCATGCCCGGGGGCATGGGTGGCATGGGCGGCATGGGCGGCATGATGTAGCCACCTGCCACCGCAGGTACCGCAACACCACGGAGCCCGGGCCGCAGGCCCGGGCTCCGTCGCGTGGCACCCCGCGCTGCGAGGTGGTTCAGGCTTCGGCCTGGGCCAGTCGCTCGGCCCGCTGAGGTGCCGGGAACATCGGCTTCACCGGCACGTCGGGATCGCTCCACGCCGGGTGGTCCAGCGAGGGGAACTTGGCCTCGAGGTAGGCCAGCATCACGTCGACGTACTCGCCGGTGAGCGCCTGGCGGTGGGCTTCGTCGTCGGCGGGGTCCGAGGCGGCGGCCAGCACCAGGTGGGCCAGGGTCACCAGCACCTCGGCGGCGCGATCGCGCACCTCGGCGGGCACGCCGGGGACCCGCAGCTCGATGAGCCCGCGGATGTGCCCCTCCAGGCCGGTGCGCAGCCGTGTGCCGGCGGCCGAGCGCCCTCCCGGGACCATGGCCGACACCAGCAGGGCGGGCATGGCCCGCTGGGCACGGGTCTCCTCGACGAGGCGACCCACGACGCGGTGCAGGAACTCCGCGATCCGCTCCTCGGGGCCGAGTCGCTGGAGCAGGTCCTCGTAGAGCACCACGAGCTGCGCCAGGTAGCGGTCGGTGAGGGCCTCCGCCAAGGCCCCCTTGTCGGGGAACCAGCGGTAGAGCGTGCCCACCGGCACCTTTGCCCGGGCGGCCACGAGGTTGGTGGTGGCCGCGTCGTAGCCGACCTCCTCGAACACCTCGGCGGCCACGTCGAGCAGGTGCTCGACGCGGGCGGCCGAGCGCGCCTGGCGAGGGCGGTTGCGCAGGTGGTCCGTGGTCGGATCGTCCACCCTTGGTCCTCCCCACCAACGCAGCGGCGAGCGCGAACGCTAGCGGCACCGGGGCGGATCGGCACCTGCGCGTCCGAGGGCCGGGCGCGCCGCGTCGGTAGGCTGCGGCCCATGGACCGACCACCCGCCGACCCTGCCAAGCTCCTCGCCTCCTGGATGGACTGGGAGAACGGCGTGCTCACCCCCGGCCGGGTGATGGCGGACCTCAAGACCGGCGGCCTCCGCGAGGTGCTCGAACACCTCGCCGAGCAGGCCGCCTCGGCAGCCGGCGACGCCACGATCGACGGCCTCGGCGTCGACGCGGGCTGATCGACGCGGTGACCACCTCGGCCGCCGATCCGCCGCGGCGAGGCGGTCCCCAGCGCATCCCGCGCCCGGCCGCGGCCCACGCCGGCGGTCCGGCGCCGTGGGCCCATCTGAGCGCCGCGGATCGTCGGGTGGACGCCGCTCGGCTCCGCGCCGCGTTCGCGTCGGTCGACCCTCCGGTCCGATCGCCCAGCGAGGACCTCGACACCCGTGGCGCCGCCGTGCTCGCCGCGATCTACGAGCTCGAGGGCGAAGCGCACGTGGTGCTCACCCGGCGGGCGTCGAGCCTGCGGGTGCACAGCGGCGAGGTCAGCTTCCCCGGCGGGCGCCGTGACGTCGACGAGGACCTGGTGGGCACGGCGCTGCGCGAAGCCCGTGAGGAGATCGGCCTCGACCCCGACGCGGTGGAGATCATCGGCGAGCTCGACCACCTCAGCACGCTCACCAGCGGCTCGTTCATCGTGCCGTTCGTGGGCCTGCTCCCCGTGCCCCCCGTCGACCTCGCCGCCAACCCCGCCGAGGTGGCCGCGGTCCTCCACGTGCCGCTGGCGGAGCTGCTCGACCCGGCCGTCTTCCGTGAAGAGCGCTGGAACCTCTTCGGCAGCGAGCGAGCCATGTTCTTCTTCGAGCTGGTCGGCGACACCGTGTGGGGTGCCACCGCAGCCATGCTCCGCCAGCTGCTCGGGCTGGCCACCGGCACCGTCGGTCGCGGGCAGCTCCACCACCTCTGATGGGTACCAGGACCGGTCCCTCGTGAGCCCCGACCCCGAAGCTGAGGCCCCGTCCGACCCGGGCGAGGAGGGCGTTCCCCGTCGCCCCGGACAGCCCATGTCGCCCGACGAGTTCCGGCGCTGGGGCCACGAGGCCGTGGAGTGGGTGGCCCGATACCTGGAGGTGGTGGAGGACCTGCCGGTACTGTCCCAGGTGGCGCCCGGCGAGGTCCGGTCCGAGCTGCCGCCGTCGCCCCCGCGCTGGCCCGACCCCTTCGGCGAGGTCCTCGCCGACCTCGACCGCGTCATCCTGCCGGGGATCACCCACTGGCAGTCGCCCAACTTCTTCGGGTACTTCCAGGCCAACGCCTCAGGGCCGTCGGTCATCGGCGAGCTCGTGGCCGCGGGCCTCGGCACCCAGGGGATGCTCTGGTCCACCAGCCCGGCCGCCACCGAGCTCGAGACGCTGATGTGCGACTGGCTGGTGGAGCTGCTCGACCTCCCGGCGCGCTTCTCGTCCACCGGAGCCGGTGGCGGCGTGATCCAGGACGGTGCGTCGGGCGCCACGTTGTGCGCGCTCCTGGCGGCGCGCGAAAGGATCCGCGGGCGCGAGGCGCTCCACTCGCTGGTGGCCTACACCAGCCCCGAGGCCCACTCCTCGGTGTTGAAGGGCGCCCGGACCATCGGTCTCCGCGACGAGCAGCTCGTCCTGGTGGACACCGACCAGCGCCACGCCCTCGATCCCGCCGCGCTCGACCGCCACGTGCGGACCGACCTGGCTGCGGGCCGCCGGCCGTTCTTCGTGGCCGCCACGGTCGGTACCACCTCGTCGCACGCCATCGACCCGGTGGCGGCGCTGGCCCAGGTGGCGCGCCGCGCCGATGTGTGGATCCACGTCGACGGCGCCCACGCCGGGTCGGCTGCGGTGTGCCCCGAGCTGCGCTTCGTCAACGATGGCCTGGACCTGGTGGACAGCTACGCGTTCGATCCGCACAAGTGGCTCTTCACCAACATGGAGTGCGACGTCATGTTCGTGGCCGACCGGGCCCCGCTGATCGCGGCGCTGAGCGTGAGCCCCGAGTACCTCCGCAACCAGGCGTCGGACTCCGGTGCGGTCATCGACTACCGCGACTGGCACCTGCCCCTGGGCCGTCGGTTCCGGTCGCTCAAGCTGTGGTTCGTGCTGCGGTCCTACGGCGCCGAGGGCCTGGCCGCGGCGGTGCGCAGCCACGTGGCGTGGGCCCAGGCCCTGGCCGGCTGGGTGGACGACGATCCCCGCTTCGAACTGGCCGCACCGGCACCGCTGAACCTGGTGTGCTTCCGCCATCGCGGCGGCGACGACGTGAACCGCCAGCTGCTCGACCGCCTCAACCGCAGCGGCCGGGTGTTCCTGACCCACACGGTGCTCGACGGGCGGTTCACCCTGCGCATGTCCGTCGGGCAGACCACCACGGAACGCCACCACGTGGAAGCGGCCTGGCGGCTGATCGCGCAGATGGCCCCGCGGTGAGCGGTCACACCGGGCGCCTGCTGGTGGCGACGCCGCTGATCGGCGACCCCCACTTCGAGCGCACGGTGGTGCTCCTGCTCGCCCACAGCCTGGCGGGGGCCTACGGCGTGGTGCTCAACCGGCCCACCGACGTGCCCGTGGCCGAGGTGGCGCCGGCGTGGTCGACCCTCGTGAGCGCACCGGGTGTGGTGTTCGTCGGCGGGCCGGTGGACCCGGCGGCCACGATCGGCTTGGCGCTGGCGGGGGACCGCTCGGCCGTCGACCCGTTCGAGGTGGTGGTGGGGCCGGCGGCCATGATCGACCTCCAGCAGCCGCCCGAGCTCCACGACGGCTCGGTGGAGGGGCTGCGGGTCTTCGCCGGCTCGGCGGGGTGGGCGCCCGGGCAGTTGGAGGACGAGCTCGCCGACGGCGCCTGGTGGCCCGTCGACGCCGAGCCGGGGGACCTCGTGGTCGAGGAACCACAGCGGCTCTGGGCGCGGGTCCTGCGCCGCCAGCCCGGCGAGGTGGCCTGGTTCGCCAACCACCCGGCCGACCCGTCCGCCAACTGACCGGGCATCGCTGGGCTCGTCTCGTGTGCCATCGCCGGGGGCGGTGGGGCCGATAGCTTGCAGGCATGGCCACGATCTCCTTCGAAGGCGAGACCCACGGCGAGCTGGTGGTGAAGGTGCGCCGCTGGCTGGCGTCGGTGGAGGGCCAGGAGGAGGGTCAGCTGTCCACCCACGAGGTCGTGCAGCAAGGTGCCGAGCTCACCAAGGAGGCGCTGCGGATCATCGCGTCGGCGGCGCCCGAGCCGGTGGCCCAGAGCGAGATCGTCAAGGCGCTCACCAGCGCCGGCTACAAGGCCACCGATGCGTCGAAGCAGGCCATCATCGACGGCCTCGACAGCGTCGAGGAGGTCACCGGCGGGGGTGTGGTGAAGCTGGCGCGGGACGCCTCGAAGACGGCGATGTACCAGATGAACACGGCGGTGGCCCGCCAGATCCTCAAGTCGCTGCGGCGCTGAGGCCCCCCGGTCCGGCCGCCGTCGGGATACCCCTGCGGCCTCGGGGCCGGTAGCCTGCGGCAACCACCGCCGCTCCGGGAGCCCTCATGGCCGATGCACCGTCCGATCGCTTCGCCACCGAAGGCCTGACCTTCGACGACGTGCTGCTGGTGCCGGCCGCCAGCGACGTGCTGCCCAACGAGGTGTCCACCGCGTCGTTCGTGACCCCCGGCATCGAGCTCAACGTGCCGATCCTGTCGGCGGCCATGGACACCGTCACCGAAGCCAGCCTGGCCATCGCCATGGCGCGCGCCGGTGGCATGGGGATCGTCCATCGCAACCTGAGCGTGGAGGACCAGGCCGCCGAGGTCGACAAGGTGAAGCGATCGGAGTCGGGGATGATCGTCGACCCCGTCACCCTCCACGCCGACGCCCTGGTGGCCGACGCCCAGGAGCTCATGGCCACCTTCAAGATCTCGGGCGTGCCGATCACCGACGGGGACCGTCACCTCGTGGGGATCCTCACCAACCGGGACCTCCGCTTCCACGACGACCCCGACTCCCGCATAGGCGACGTCATGACCTCCACCGGGTTGGTCACCGCACCGGTGGGCACCACGCTCGAGGAAGCCCAGGCCATCTTGGGCAGGCACCGCATCGAGAAGCTCCCCGTGGTCGACGCCGACGGCCGCCTCACCGGGCTCATCACCGTCAAGGACATCCAGAAGCGCATCCAGTACCCGGACTCCACCAAGGACGCCCAGGGGCGGCTGCGAGCAGGTGCGGCGGTGGGGACCGGTCCCGACGCGTTCGAGCGGGCCGGTGCGCTGGTGGACGCCGGCGTCGATCTCCTGGTGGTCGACACCGCGCACGGCCACTCCCGGGGTGTGCTCGACATCCTGGCCAAGATCGTGGAGGAGTTCCCGGTGCCGATCGTCGCCGGCAACGTCGCCACCTACGACGGCACGCGCGCCCTGCTCGACGCTGGTGCCGCCGCCGTGAAGGTGGGAGTGGGCCCCGGGTCGATCTGCACCACCCGGGTGGTGGCCGGCGTGGGCGTGCCGCAGCTCACCGCCATCGCCGACGCCGCTCGCGCCGCGGAGGGCTACGACGCCTGCGTGGTGGCCGACGGGGGCATCCAGTTCTCGGGCGACATCGCCAAGGCGCTGGCCGCCGGGGCCGACACCGTCATGCTCGGCAGCCTGCTGGCAGGCGTCGACGAGAGCCCGGGCGATGTGGTGCTCTACCAGGGCGAGCGCTTCAAGGAGTACCGCGGCATGGGGTCCATGGGGGCCATGAAGACCCGGTCGTACTCCAAGGACCGCTACTTCCAGGGCGACGTGATCGACGCCGAGAAGCTGGTGCCCGAGGGCATCGAGGGGCGCGTGGCCTACAAGGGCCCCGTGCGGCGGATCCTGTTCCAGCTCACCGGTGGCCTCCGCCAGGCCATGGGCTACTGCGGGGCGGGCACCATCGCCGACCTCCACCACGCCCGGTTCGTGCGCATCACCGGCGCCGGGCTGCGCGAGAGCCACCCCCACGACGTGACCATCACCGCCGAGGCGCCCAACTACTGGGGGCGGTGATCGGGTCCGTGCCCGGCAACTGGTAGACCGGCCCGCGTGACGAGCAGGAAGGGGGCCACGGGGTCGTTCCTCGTGGTCACCCAGTACTACCCGCCCGAACGCGGCGCGGCACAGGTGCGCCTGGCCGCCCTCGCCCGTGAGCTGCACCGCCGCGGCAACCAGGTGGAGGTGCTCACCGCCGTCCCCAACTACCCCACGGGGAAGCTGTTCCCGGGGTGGCGTCGCCGGCCGGTCCAGGTGGCCGACGAGGACGGTGTGCGCGTGGTGCGCGTGTGGCTCTTCGCCTCCATGGGGAGCGGGGTGCTGCGGATGCTCAACTACGCGTCGTTCGGCCTCATGTCGGTGCTGGGACTGGCTCGCACCCGGCGGGCCGGGTGGACCGTGGTGGAGTACCCCACCTTGTTCGGCGCGCTGCCGGCGGCCACGTGGGGTCGGATCAGGGGCCGTCGGGTGGTGATCAACGTGGCCGACCTCTGGGTCGACGCCATCGTGGAGGTGGGCGCGGTGGGCGAGGGGCGCCTGGTGGCGCTGCTGCGGCGCGCCGAGGCCTGGATGCTCCAGGGCGCCACCGCGGTCACCGCCGTGACCGATGGCGTGCGCGAGGCGCTCATCGACAAGGGCGTCGACCCCGCTCGCATCTGCTGGCTGCCCAACGGCGCCGACGCCGACCTGTTCTCGCCCGGCGCCGCCGACCCCGCCGTCGATGCCGAGCTCGGCCTCGAAGCCGGGGAGCACCTGTTCCTCTACGCCGGCACCCAGGGCTACGTCCACGGCCTGGAGGTGGTGCTCGACGCCGCCGACGAACTGCGCGACCTCCCCGTGCGGTTCGTGCTGGTGGGCGGAGGTTCGGAGAAGCCCGCGCTCCAGGAGGCGGCCGCCCGGCGCGGGCTGGCGAAGGTGACCTTCCGCGACCCGGTGGCGCCCGAGGACGTCGCCCGGTACCTCCGGCGGGCCACCGCCGGCCTGGCGTCGGTACGAGACCTGGAGCTGTTCCGCTCGGTCCGGTCGGCGAAGATGTTCCCCACCATGGCCACCGGACGACCCGTGCTCTACGCGGGCGCCGACGAGGGTGCCGCCCTGGTGCGCCAGGCGGCGGCCGGGATCACCACCGCCCCGGGCGACGGGGCCGCCCTCGCGGGCGCGGTGCGACACGTCCTCGCGCACCCCGAGGAGGCCGCCGCCATGGGTGCGGCCGGACGTCGCTGGATCGTGGAGGAGGGGAGCTGGCGGGTGCTCATCGAGCGCTGGCTGGCCGACCTCGAACGGGTGGCCCCGGGCTGACCGGCGTCCCCACCGCAGGGCCTAGGCTCGTACCTTTCCCGGATCGGGGTCGAGGAGCGCGTCGTGGGTGAGATCGAGATCGGCATGGGCAAGGCGGGGCGACGGGCCTACGGCCTGGGCGACCTCGCGCTCGTGCCGAGCCGCCGTACGCGCAACCCCGAAGACGTCGACCTCTCGTGGGAGATCGACGCCTTCCGGTTCGAGCTCCCGATCATGGGCGCGGCCATGGACAGCGTGGTCAGCCCGGTGAGCGCCGTCACCATCGGCCGCCTGGGTGGCGTCGGGGTGCTGGCCCTTGAGGGGCTGTGGACCCGGTTCGACGACCCCGAGCCGCTCATCGCCGAGCTCGCCGGGGTCGACGGCGCGGCCGCCACCGCACGCCTCCAGGCCCTCTACGGCGAGCCCATCAAGCCAGAGCTGATCCGCGACCGGATCCGGGAGATCCGCGACGCCGGCGTGGTGTCGTGCGCCGCCATCACCCCCCAGCGGTTGCCCGCCTTCGCCGACACCCTCCTCGCCGCCGAGCTGGACCTCCTGGTCATCCAGGGGTCGGTGGTCTCCGCCGAACACGTCACCAAGGACGACGACGAGCCGCTCGACCTCAAGACGTTCGTGCGCCGCT
>CAZIVZ010000140.1:0-8163 GCA_964542495.1 uncultured Aquihabitans sp. | reverse complement strand
TCCGACGCCCACGGCGGGGTGTGGATGCCCACCCGCCACGAGGACGTCTCGGCCATCGCCCACGACACCGAGCACTTCAGCTCCGAGGGCGTCATCGTCAACGTGTTCAAGCCCGAGGGCCTTGCCCCCATGGGCTACGCACCGCCCATCACCTCGGACCCGCCCTTCCACGCCGAGGCCCGCCGCCTGCTGCTCCCGGCGTTCGGCCCGAAGGCCATCGCCGCGCTCGAGGAGGGCACCCGGGCGTCGTGCCGCCAGCTCCTCGACGAGCTGCTGGCCGACGTGACCGACGAGAACGACGTCGTCGACGCCGCCACCGCCTACGCCCAGCACATCCCGGTGCGGGTGATCGCCGACATGTTGGGCCTGCCCAAGGAGGACGGCCCCCGGTTCCGAGGCTTCATCCACCGCATCATCGAGAAGCCGGGCGAGTACGCCGGCATCCTCGGCACCGAGGAGACGCTCCTCCACTACCTCACCAACGTGATCATCGAACGACGCAGCGGCCCGCCCACCGACGACCTCATCGGCTACCTGCTCCAGGCCGAGATGGACGGCCAACCACTGTCCAACGAGCACATCTTCGGGACCATCGCCCTGCTCATCATCGCCGGGATCGACACCACGTGGTCGGCCATCGGCGCCAGCCTCTGGCACCTGGCCCAGCACCCCGAGGACCGCCAGCGACTCGCGGACGACCCCGACGTGCTGGTGTTCGCGATCGAGGAGTTCCTGCGCTTCTACGCCCCGGTCACGATGGCGCGCATCGCCGCCACCGACACCGAGATCGGCGGGTGCCCGGTGCAGGCGCGCGACTGGGTGCTGCTCCCCTTCCCGGCCGCCAACCGCGACCCCGAGGCCTTCGAGGACGCCGACGAGTTCGTCATCGATCGCAAGCACAACCGCCACCTGGCGTTCGGCCTCGGCATCCACCGCTGCCTCGGGTCCAACCTGGCCCGGCTCGAGCTCACGGTGGCCGTCGACGAGTGGATGAAGCGCATCCCCGACTTCGAGCTGGCCGACCCCGCTACGGTCCGCTGGTCCACCGGGCAGGTCCGCGGTCCCCGCGAGCTCCCCGTCCGCATCCGCAAGACCGTGGAGGCCTGATGCGCGTCACGCTGGATTCCGAGAAGTGCCAGGGCCACGGCCGCTGCTACGCCCTCGCACCGAGCGTGTTCGACACCGACGACGAGGGCTACGCCGTCCTGCTCGTCGAGGGTGACGGCACATTGGCCCCGGATCAGGAGCAGGCGGCGATCCTCGCCGCCGAGAACTGCCCCGAGTACGCCATCGAGGTCCACCCCTCCTGAGCACCACCGCCATCCACTCCGAGCGGCGCCTCCTGGTGGACGCCAGCCCGGCCGAGGTGTGGCGCGTGCTGGCCGACGTCGACGGCTACCCCAGCTGGTGGCCGTGGCTGCGGCGATTCGACGCGAGCTGCCTCGGAGACGGGGAGCGCTGGTCGTGCACCGTCAAGCCCCCGCTGCCCTACACGGTGTCGTTCGACCTGGTGCTGCGCGACGTGGTGGCCCGGCGTTCGGTGGCCGCCGACGTGGAGGGGGAGATCCTGGGCACGGCCCGCGTCGACCTCCGCCGGCGGGGATCGGGCACCGAACTGGACCTCGTCTCGGACCTCGAGCCGTCGCGCACCTTCCTGGTGGGCCTGAGCCGCCTGGCCGGCCCGGTGGCGCGCTTCGGGCACGAGTTCATCATCGACGCCGCACTGGACCAGTTCGTCCACCACGCCCTGCGCCCGAGCCCGGAACCGCGCTCGTAGCGACGGGCCCCGAACCCGCCTGGAACCACAGCACCGCCCCGGGCGACCATCGCGGTGATGGCCTGTGATCCGTGGCTCGAGCTGATCTCCGCCGCCACCGACGGTGAGCTGGACGGCGCCGAGCAGGACGCGCTCGACGGCCACCTGGCTCGCTGTGCCTCGTGTCGACAGTTGGCCACGCGCTTCGACGCGCTGCGCCGCCGCACCCTCGTCGGACGGCCCGAGGCCATCCCGGACCTGGCCCCGCTCGTGGTCGCCCGCCACCAGGCCCGGCGCACCGCCGAGCGCACGCTGGTGCGACGGGTCGGGGTCGCCGTCGGCGCCGCGGCCGCGGTCGTGGCCCTGGTGGTGGGCGTGCTGGCCACCAGCGAGCCGCCCGATCCCGCGGGGCACGGCCCCGAGGTGGCCACCGCCGCCACACCCCGTGTGGTCACCGCCGACCGGGCCTTCAGCGCGCCGGACCTGGCCGTCCACGCCGGCGACTCGGTCGAGTGGCTGAACGGCAGCGAGACCGAGCACCGGCTCGTTCGCCGCATCGGCGGCACCACGCTGGCGAGCGACCTCGACCCGGGCCAGGTCGAATCGGTCACGTTCGACGAGCCGGGCGTGTACCCCTACTACTGCGCCATCCACCGCGGCATGACCGGCCGCGTCGTCGTCAGCTCCTGATGGCGATCGCCCAGGATCGTCGGGAACCCACCGGTACCCCGGGACGACCATGGCGGAGCACCACCAGACCCCTGGAGATCCCGTGACCCGAGCCCGCCGCCTGCGCCTCCCCCTCCTCGCCGCCACCACCACCGCCATCGCCCTGTGCGTGGCCGGGCCGGCCGCGGCCCACATCCACACCGACCCCGAGTCGGTGCCGGCCGGCGCCGAGGCCACCGTCGGCTTCGCCATCCAGCACGGGTGCGACGGCTCCCCCACCACGAAGGTGGAGATCCAGCTGCCCGACGGCGCGTCGGGCATCTCGGGCGTCGACGGCAACGGGTTCACCTCGTCGGTCGACGGCCAGGTGGTCACGTTCTCCGGCGGCGAGCTGCCCGACGGCACCGAGGCATCGTTCCAGGTCACGTTCACCGCACCGAACCAGCCCGGTGACGTGCCGGTGAAGCTCATCCAGACCTGTGCCGAGGGGGTGCACGAGTGGATCGAGGTCCAAGCCGAGGGCGAGGCGGAGCCCGAGAGCCCGGCGCCCGTGCTGACCATCACCCCGGCCGCCCCGTCCGCGACCACGACGACCACGCAGGCGGCCGACACCACGACGACCGCGCCGGCCACCGAGACGACCCAAGCAGTCACGACCACCACGGTGGCTCCCGCCTCCACCACCGATGATGCCGGGGAGGACGGCGACGACTCGTCGGCCCCGCTCGTGATCGGCGGCATCGCCGCCCTCGTGGTGCTCGGCGGCGGCGGTGCGCTCTACGCCCGCTCACGTGCCGGGCGCCCCACCGACTGACCGTTCCCGGGAAGGACCCCGGAGGTTCGGAGGGATCTCCAAGGTTCCGCTCCGATCCTGGGGTCCATGACCGAGCCGCTTCCCCCCAACCCGCCGCCTCGCGATCGACCGCCCCTCGCCGGGTCACCCCAACCGCCCGGTCCCCCGCTGGTGGGCCCACCGCCGAGCTTCGCGTCGACGGGCGCCACGGGCCCCACCCGCCGAGCCCACCCGGCCAGCACCGCCCGGAAGGTGGCGGCAGGCGTCAGCGTGGCCGCCTTCGCCGCCCTCGCGGGCGCCATCGCGGTGAACGCCACCGAGTCGTCCGGGCCCACGTCCCCCACCCCCGCCGCCGATCAGGCGACCGACGCCGGATCGGCCACCGGCGGCGGCACCGACGCGTCCACGCAGAACGGTGGCCTGCCGCCGGGCGGGTTCGAACACGGCGGCCGGCCCGATGGCCAGGACGGCTGGGGCGCCTCCCCGCCGTCGGCCGACACCGGGACCGGCGGCGTCCCGAGCGCCGGGCCCAGCACCCAGAGCCAAGGCAGCTGAGAACCGCTCCACGACCGGCAGCGGCGGTCCGTCGGCCGATCAGGGGGCGGGTGCCGCCTCCAGGTCGTCTGACGGGGCCGGCGCCTCGGGCGCCGCGGCCGGGGCGTGGTAGTCGCGACAGGGCTGGCCGCGCAGGCCCGGGCACGCCGGGTAGCCGGTGGGCACGCTCACGCGGGGCACGACGGGGAGGGCGATCGACGACGGGCGCCCGACCGAGCGGGCCACGTCGTTGTCCTGCGTGCCCGGCAGGGTGCCGAACTGCCACTCGAGGCGGTCGCCACCCGGGGCGGTGATGATCAGCCGCACCTTCGACCCGGCCCGGAACACGTGGGCGAACGGGTAGATCTCGAGGCGCATCGCGGTGAACTCCCCCGCCGGCAGCGGGGCGGCGTCGCGCTCACGCATGGTGACGAGCGGCTGGAGCTCGGTGGAGCGAGCCGCGTCGAGCTTGCGGGCGCTGGCCCGGAGCCAGCCGGTCTGGACCAGGTACTCCTTGCCGTCTGGGCGCACCTCGGCCAGCGTGGCCTGGAGGTCGGTATCGGCCGCCGAGGACCGCAGCCAGAGGTCGACGCTGGCCGAGCCGACCATGGTGGTGTCGTCGGTGAGCGGCGGCGACAGGTAGGTGAGCGACTTGCCGGCGACCGGATCGGTCCAGGCGTAGGCCGGGAACTGGGCCCAGGCGTTGGTGCCCTTGCCGTCGGGGACGGAGCGTCGGGGCCGGGCCGAGGGATCCGACACGTAGGAGTCGAAGCTGCCCTCGCTGTCGTCGGACGCGGTGGGGGCTGTGGCGGTCAGCGACCCGTCGGCGCCGAGGTACCAGCGCGACGCGACGGTGCCCGGGAGCGGGTAGGCGCTGGCATCGAGGGTGAACGCCTGCTCGGGCAGACCGGGATCGGCGCCAGTGGTGCCGGCGCCGTTCTCGAGCAGCACCTTCACCGGCTGCTCGCTCTGGTAGGCGGCGAGCGCCTGGGCGTAGGTCTGGCCGGTGAAGCGGTCGGCGGGGAACGTGAGCGAGGTGAGCGGCGCCTCGGAGCCGACCACCTGCTGGGCGATGATGGGCGCGACCGCTCGGAGGAGGCCGGCCTCGGGCACCTCACGCTTTACGTGGAGGTCGAGGAACTCGTCCCAGCCGGCGATCACGTCGGGCACGGCGAACATCTCGGCGTGCCCGCCGTTGGTCAGCACGAACCGCTTCTCGTCGGTGCCGGTGAAGTTGGCCAGCATCGTCGGCACGTGGCCGCCCACCTGCTCGTCGTGCCACGTGGCCACCAGGAAGGTGGGCACCTTGATCCGGTTCACGAACGTGGCCGGCGCGAACGAGTCGCCGAGCCCCAGGATCTCGGGGAAGTACTCGTTCGTGTCGATGCGCGTGGTGAGGTCGACGTTCTGCTCGCGCATCTGCTGGTTGAGGTCGCAGACCGCGTCACCCTCGCGGATGCGCCGCTTGGCCCACCCGGCGGCGGCCGGCTGAGCGTCCTTGTAGCGGTCGGTGATCCAGTTCTTGGCGAAGCCGTTGTTCACCATGCCCGAGGGCCGCAGCAGGTTGCGGAAGCCGTCGTCGTAGGTGCCGCCCACGGCGATGGCGGCCAAGCTCGGGGGCTGGGTGGCCGCCGCGTACAGGGCGGCGTTGCCCGGGTAGGACAGGCCGACGAGGCCCACCTTGTGGCCCTTGACCCACGGCTGGGCGGCGACGGTCTCGACCGCGTCGTAGCCGTCGGTGGCCACGGGGTCCTCCCAGAGCTGGAACGATCCGCCCGAGCAGCCCGAGCCGCGCAGGTTCACGCCCACCGTGGCGTAGCCGAGCAGGCTCGCGATCCGCGTGGAGGCGGTGGTGCCTCCCCACTCGTAGGGGTTGGCCGGGTCATAGCCCGAGTACTCCACCAGGGTCGGGTACGGACCGTTCTCTGGCGGCCCGGGCAGGCGGACCATGTACGACAGCAAGGTGCCGTCGCGGGTCTTGAGGTACCCGAAGCCGTTGTTGAGGGTCTGGCTCGTGTAGATCGACGACGGCGGCTTGGCCAGCAGGCCCGTGACGGTGACCGGGGTCGACGTCACGCCCTGCACGCCACCCACGCCGTCGACCCGCTTGACCACGTAGCCGGACCCGGGCTCGACGTAGCGCATGACGAGGTTGCCGTACCTGTCGGTGCGCCGGACGTCGAGGGGGACGGGATCACCCGTGGTCCCGAGCTCCAGCGTGGGCACGAGGCGGCCTCGCGCGTCGTAGAGCGACACCGGCGTGTCGGGCTGGGTGTGCACGATGATCTGGCCGGTGCCACCGGTGGCGTAGACGGTCTCGGGCGGGTCGCAGGCGGTGGCGCCCACGGTCACGGCGATGCAGAGCACCACCACGATGGCCAGACGACGATTCACGTGTACCCCCGGGACGCACAAGAGCGAGCACGACACTGTTGCGGCTCGTGCCGCAACCGGGCCAATCGCCGCGGGCTGCCGGCTCAGCCCTCGAACGGTGGCCGGCCCATCTGCTCCCGGATGGGCACGACGGGCGGGTTGGTCAGGGCCCGACGCTGCCAGTTGGCCCCGTCGACCACCAGGGTGTGGCCGGAGACGAACCGGGCGTAGGGCGAGGCCAGGAAGGTGGCCGCCCACCCGAGCTCGTGGCGCTGCCCCACGCGCATGGCGGGCTGGCACCCGTCCTTGTCGTGGGTGGCGGCCAGGTTGGCGGCGATGTCGGCGGTCATGTCCTCGTGGGGCATCAACCCGGGCACGAGGCAGTTCACCTGGATGCCGTAAGGCCCCCACTCCACGGCGAGCGACTCGGTGAGGTTCTTCACGCCGGCCTTGGCCGCGGCGGAGTGGGCGAAGCCGGGGCCTCCGGTCCACGCATAGGTGGCGCCGACGTTGATGATCGAGCCGGGCGCACCCGCGGCCAGGAGCCGGCGCCCGTACTCCCGGCACATCAGGTAGGTGCCGTTGAGGGTGATGTCAATCACGGTCCGCCAGGCGTTGGGCGAGAGGTCCTCGCTCGGTGACGGGAAGTTGGCGGCTGCGTTGTTGACCACCACCCCGGGCAGGCCGAACCGGGCCTCCACCGCGTCGAAGGCGCCGGCGATGGCCCCGGCGTCGCGGATGTCGCACTCGAGGCACTCGACGGGCGCGCCGATGGCCTCGATCGCCTCCCGCGCTACCGCGAGGTGCTCGGGCTTGCGGCTGAGGATGGCGAGGTTGGCGCCCAGGCGGGCGAACTCCGAGGCGATGGCCTTGCCGAGGCCGGTGCCACCGCCGGTGACCACGACGGTCACGCCGTCGAACGTGCCCGGCACCAGCGCGGTGGCACCGGGGGCGGGAGGGTGGGGCAGGCCGATGATCTCGGTCACGGGGACGTCCTGTCTCGAGGCGGGCTCAGCTGCCGGTGTAGTTCGGTTCGCGCGCCTCGGCACGGGCCGCACGGAACTCGGCGAAGTCGTCGCTGCGGTTGAGGGTGGTCTGGTAGGTCATCTCGTCGGCCATCGAGGCGCGGATGGCCGGGATCGACAGGTGCCGCACGACCTCGCGGTAGAGCTTCACGGTCACCGTGGGGGTCGCGGCGATCCTCTCGGCGGCCTCGCGCACCACGTCGTCGAGGTCGTCAGGCTCGACGATGCGGCTGACCACGCCGTGGTGCAGCGCCTCCTCGGCATCCATGATCCGTCCGGTCAACACGAGGTCGTTCACCACACCGGCCCCGCACATCTGGTGGAGCACGGCTACGCCGCCGGTGTCGGGGATCACGCCGTGGGTCATCTCCGGGAGCCGGAAGCGGGTGCCTTCGGCGGCGATGCGGATGTCGCAGAGGAGCGCCCGCTGGAACGACCCGCCCATGACCCAGCCCTTGCACGCCACGAGGACGGGCTGATCGAGGTCCCAGAGCTGCTGGATGCCGCGGTGGCCGCGCCGCATGAGCTCGTGGTGGCTGAGCTCGGTGCGCGCCGTCCCGATGGAGCCGACGTCACGACCCGACGAGAACGACCTCCCCTCGCCCCGCCAGATCACCACCCGCACGTCGGGTCGCTGCCGCAGCTCGCCGAAGATCTCGAACAGGCGGGCGTCCATGGCGTCGTCGAACGCGTTGTGCTTGTCCGGGTTGTCGTTGGTGATCGTGGCGACGGGTCCGTCGATCTCCAGGTGGATGGTTGCAGACATGGTGGCTCCCGCTCGGTGGACGAGGTGGCGACGGTGGCGCGGCCCGCATCATTCCCCATCGAGCGGGCCGGACGCGGAGACGGCGCCGCCCCCTGGGGTCGGCGCCGTCTCCACAGCCCTGATCCGGTGGACCCGAACGGGTCCCTGCGCTGCTACTCGATGCGGCGACCGGAGATGGCCCGGCTGATCACGAGCTGCTGGATCTGCTCGGTGCCCTCGAAGATGTCGAAGATCTTGGCGTCGCGGT
>CAZIVZ010000139.1:5447-8218 GCA_964542495.1 uncultured Aquihabitans sp. | reverse complement strand
CTTCGGCCCGCAGGCCTTGGCGGGTGCCGACCAGCTTTCCCGAATCGACCGCCGCCCGCCAATCGGAGCGAGCGGATCCGACCGGGGTCACCGGAGCGCCGTCACCGGTCAGGCCGACGGATCATGCCGACGGGTCGCTGCCGGGGCCCACCCCGGCGGCACCGGTGTCGGCCCGGCCCGAGGGCTGCTGGGCGAGGGCGCGCTCGAGCTCGCGGCGCACGGCGTCGGGGAAGGTGCAGTAGAGGACCTTGCCCTCGAAGCGGCTGAGCTCTCGCACCACCACCGGGCGGACCTCGTCGGACACCAGCAGCAGCAGCGCGGAGGTGCCGGGGTCGAGCCACTCCCCCACCTGGCGGGCCCAGTCGTCGTCGAGGCCGACGTCGATGAGCTTGCCGAGCAGGCCGCCGCTGGCCGCACCGACGCCCACCCCCAGCACGGCGCCCACCGGCCCGGCGAAGAGCGTGCCCACCAGCAGGCCCCACAGCGACCCGCTCATGGCGCCCTGCCCGGGGCTGGTATCGACCGTCTGGCGCACGTGCACCTTGTCCTGGGGGTCCTTCACCACCACCACGGCGTCGGTGATGGTGATCTCGCCCTCGCTCGCCAGGTGCGACAGGTTGAGCAGGACCTCGTCGGCGCGGGTGGCCTTGTCGAACGACATCCCGATGATGTGGTCGGTGCCGAGGGTGATCTCGTCGGTGACCGGCGTGACGGTCGGCTCGGAGGGCTGGCTCATGATCGCACCCTACCGAGCGACCCGACCCGCCCGACGGGCGGCGCGTCAGACGCCTTCGGTGTCTCGGTGCTCCTGGTAGAAGGACAGGACCTGGAGCTCGAGGGCGAGGTCCACCTTCCGCAACGAGGTTCCCTCGGGCACCGTGATCACGGTGGGGGCGAAGTTCAGGATGGAGCGCACGCCCGCGGCGGCCAGGGCGTCGGCCACCTCCTGGGCCGCCGATGCCGGCGTGGCGATGATGCCGATGGCGATGCCGAGATCTGCCGCCAGCTCGGGCAGGTCGTCCATGTGGTGCACCGGCACCCCGTGGATGTGACCGCCCACCTTCTCGCGGCTGGCGTCGAGCAGGGCGGCGACGGGGAAGCCGCGCTGGCGGAATCCCCCGTAGTTGGCCAGGGCCTGCCCCAGGTTGCCGGCGCCCACGATGACCACCGGCCAGTCGTGGGTGAGGCCGAGCTCGCGGCTCATCTGGAACGACAGGTACTCGACGTCGTAGCCCACACCGCGCGTGCCGTAGGAGCCCAGGTAGGAGAGGTCCTTGCGGACCTTGGCGGCGTTGACGCCGGCCATCTCGGCGAGGCGCTCCGAGGAGACCGTGGCCACCTTGTCGTCGTGGAGCTCGGCGAGGCTGCGCAGGTAGACCGGCAGCCTGGCCACGGTGGCCTCGGGTATGCGGCGGGCTCGTTCGCTCATGGCCCGACGAAGCTACCGCCCTCGTGCACAAGATCACAAAGCCCGGACGGGCCTGGTTCCGCGACCGTCAGCGCAGGGCGCGCTTGAGCACCTTGCCGGTGACGTTGAGGGGGAGCTCCTCGACGAAGTTGACCTTCTGGGGGCACTTGTAGCGGGCCAGGTACTGGGCGCAGAACTCGATGACGGCGTCCTCCTCCAGGGAGTGGCCCGGCTCCACCACCACGAACGCCTTCACCGCCTCACCGGTGTGCGGGTGTGGCACGCCCACGATGGCGCACGAGCGCACGTCGTCCATCTGCAGGACGACCTCTTCGACCTCGGCCGGATACACGTTGAACCCCGACACGATGATGAGGTCCTTGGCCCGGTCGACCAGGTAGAGGAAGCCCTCATCGTCGACCAGGGCGATGTCGCCGGTGTGCAGCCAGCCCTGCTCGTCGATGGCGGCGCGGGTGGCCTCGGCGTCGTTCCAGTAGCCCTGGAACACGTTGGGACCACGCACCCAGAGCTCCCCCGGGTCTCCCACCAGGGCGTCCTCGCCGTCGGGGTCCACCAGGCGCACCTCGACCCCGTCGACCGGCGCGCCCACCGAGCCGGGACGCCACGGGAGGCCGAACGAGGCCGTCACCACCGGCGACGCCTCGGTGAGCCCGTAGCCCTCGCCCACCTCGAGCCCGAACCGCGCCTTCACCGCCTCGGCCACGAGCGGGTCGAGGCGGGCGGCGCCCGAGGTGGCCACCTTGACGGTGGCGAAGGAGTCGGCCTCGAGCTCGGGCATGGCCGCCCAGGTGGCCCACATGGACGGTGCGCCGGCCAGCACCGTGATGTGGTGGGCGCGGATGGCCTCGACGGCCGACGACGGATCGAATCGCTCCACGAGCAGCACCGACGCCCCCGCCCGCAGGGCAGAGCCGAGGACCACGTTGAGGCCGAAGATGTGGAACATCGGCAGTACGCCGAAGCCGACGTCGGCGGGGTCGCCACCGTCGCTGCGCAGGGCGAGCACCTGGTCGATGTTGGCCAGCAGGTTGCCGTGGGAGAGCATGGCGGCCTTGGGCGAGCCCGCCGTGCCGCTGGTGAAGATCAACACGGCGAGGTCGCCGGGGGCCCGGTCGACCACCGGCACGGGGGCGGCGGCGAGCAGGTCGTCGAGGGCGATCACGTCGCCGTTCACGTGGCCCTCGCTCTCGACCACGAACTCCAGGACCGGCAGCTTGGCGCGATCGATCTGGTCGGTCGTGGCGCGCCCGGCCGGGCCCACCACGAGCGCCCGGGCCCCCACCGCGGCCAGCTCGCGCTCGAGCTCCTTGGGCGGGCTGAGCGGGTTGAGCGGCACGGCCAC
>CAZIVZ010000139.1:0-5347 GCA_964542495.1 uncultured Aquihabitans sp. | reverse complement strand
CCAGCTCGCGCTCGAGCTCCTTGGGCGGGCTGAGCGGGTTGAGCGGCACGGCCACGGCACCCACGCCCAAGATGGCGAAGTAGCTGACCACGAAGTACCAGTTGTTGGCGCACAGGATGCCCACGCGGTCGCCCGGGTCGATGCCGAGGCCGGCCAGCCCGCCGCGCAGCCCGGCCACCTGATCTCGGAGCGTGCCGTAGTCGGTGGTGCGACCCCGGCTGATCAGCGCCGGCGCGTCGGCCGGATGGGGGTCCAGGATCGATGCAAGGTTCACGGGTGGCTCTCCGGCGGCCGACGACGGGACGACGCGGCTCCAGTGCAGCACAGACCGCCCCTCGGCGCCCCCTTTTCGGTGGCACACTGATCGCTCCATGGGGGACGAGGCCATCACCTGCACCGGCCTGACCCGCCGGTTCCCGAGCGGCACTGCGCTCGACGGTCTCACCCTCGACGTCCGCCGGGGCGAGGTCCTGGCCCTGCTCGGGCCCAACGGCGCCGGCAAGACCACCACCATGCGGCTGCTCAACGGCGTCCTGCACCCCGATGAGGGGACCGCGACGGTGCTGGGGCTCGACCCCTGGACCCAGGGCGACGAGCTCCGAGCCCGTACCGGGGTGCTCACCGAGAACGCCGGCCTCGACGAGCGCTTCACCGCCATCGAGAACCTCGAGCTCATGGCCCGCCTGCGCGGCATCGACACCCGGACCGCGCACCGCAAGGCCGGCGAGCTGCTCGAGCGCTTCGGCATGTCGCAACGCGCCGACGTGAAGGTGAAGGGCTTCTCCACCGGGCAACGCAAGCGCGTGGCCCTGGCCCGGGCCCTGCTGCACGAGCCCGAACTGCTCTTCCTCGACGAGCCCACCTCCGGGCTCGATCCTGCGGCCACCCGGGACGTGGTGGACCTCATCGGCACCCTGGCCGCCGAGCAGGGCCGCACCGTGGTGCTCTGCACGCACTTCCTGGGCGAGGCGGGCAAGCTGGCCAACCGCATGGCCGTGCTGTTCACGGGCACGCTGCACGCCTTCGGCACCCCCGCCGAGCTGGCCGCCGCCCTGTGGTCGAGCGACGAGGTGCGCCTCGACCTGGGCGCCATGGCCGACACCGCGCTGCTCGATCGCCTGGTGGCGCTGCCCGCGGTGCTCTCCGCGGTGCCGGTGGAGCGCGGTGCGCTGGTCCGCCTCGCCAGCCGTGACGCGGTGCCGGCGGTGGTGGCGGCCTGCGTCGGCCACGGCGCGTCGGTGTACGGCGTCGACGCCAAGTCGCCCAGCCTGGAGGACGTCTACTTCGAGATCGAGGCACGGTCCGACGCCGCCCACCTCGCCGCGGCCTCGTGAGCGCCCGGCGCGCGGGGGTCGACTGGTCGGCGGTGCGCGTGGTGCTGGCCCGAGACCTCGGCGCGATCAGGCGCTCCAAGGCACTGGTGCTACCGATGCTCCTGCTGCCCGTGGTCCTGCTCGTGCTGCTCCCCGCCTCGGTGGGCGTGGCCGCCAACGGCAAGCAGCTCGACATCAGCCGCTTCATCCAGTTCCTGCCCACCGACCTGGCCGAGCCGATCCTCGCCTACCCCGAGCGGGAACAGCTGGTGATCCTGGTGCTCGGCTACCTGGTGGCCCCGCTGTTCCTGATCGTGCCGCTGATGGTCTCGGCGGTCACCGCGTCGGACACCTTCGCCGGCGAGAAGGAGCGGCGCACCCTCGAGACCCTGTTGCACCTGCCGGTGCCGGACCGCGACCTCTACATCGCCAAGCTCCTCGGCGGGTTCCTGCCGGCCACCGCGGTGTCGTGGATCGGGTTCGTGCTGTTCGCCGTGATCTCCAACATCGTGTGCTGGCCGGTGATGCACCGCCTCTTCCTGCCCACGTGGCTCTGGATGATCGTGATCTTCTGGCTGGCACCGGCCGTGGCCGCGCTGGGGCTCGGGATCATGGTCCGCGTGTCGATGCGGGTGAGCAACACCCAGGAGGCCCAGCAGCTCGGCGGCGCCGTGGTGCTGCCCCTCGTGATACTGGCCGTCGGCCAGACCACCACCATCTTGTTGCGAGGGCCGCTGGCCGCGTTCCTCGCCGGGCTGGTCATCTGGGCGATCGCCATCTCCTTGAACGTGCGCGGCGCCCGCTCGTTCACCCGCGACCGCATGGCCGCCCGGCTGTAGCCGGCCCCGGGCACCCGCCCGATCAGGCGAGCAGCACGAGCTGGATGGTGGCGGCCAGCAAGATCGCCGCCAGCAAGATGGCCAGGACGATGACGGTTCCCTGCCTCATGGCTGCTTCTCCCGGAGGGTGACGGGCGTGGAGGTGCCCCGTTTCGGCTCGTCGTCGGCGATGGGCGAGAGGATCACCTCGTCGCCGGTGCCGAGGGCCAGCTCGTCGGCGGCCGAGGACCGGTCGAAGGCGATCGACACCAGCCCGTAGGAGTCGACCACCAGACCCACCTCGCCGGTGGGCACCTCGGCGTAGGTCCGGTGGCGCACCCCGGTGCGGGTGCGGGTGCCGAACCGGAGTGCGATGCGGTCGCCGAACCCTTCGATCTCCGCGGGGTCGACGTTGAGCTGGAGGTTGCCGAAGGCGTCGGTCCAGAGCACCTCGGCCACGAGGTCGGGGCCCTCGAGGCGCGTGATCGGGATCATCCCCGGCGTGAGACCGGCGGTGTCGACCTCGGGGCCGAGCTCGGTGAGGGCCACCCCGGCGCACAGGTGGGCCGCGGCCGGGGCGAACACGTCACGACCGGCGAAGGTGGGGCCCGGCGCCCCGAGCTGGTACTCGGGGTTGGTGAGCTCGACGGCGCGCGTGGCCCCGCCCACCATCGCCACCGCCGGAGCGAGCAGTCCGTTGTCGGGCCCGACGAACACGGCGCTGCCGTCGCCCACCTCGATGGCCACGGCCCGCCGGGACGTTCCCACGCCCGGGTCCACCACGGCCAGGACGACGCCGGGGGCGAGGTACTGGGCGGCACGGGCGAGGGTGAGCCCGCCGGCGCGCACGTCGTGGGCGGGCACGTGGTGGCTCACGTCGATCACGGTGGTGTCCGGAGCGAGCTGGTGGATGACCGAGTGGACGACGCCGACGAACTCGTCGACGGTGCCGTAGTCGGAGAGGAACGAGATGGTGTCGAAGGCGGTCACACCTGGCTCAGCCGGCTTCGGTGTACCGGCCGGCGAGGAAGCGCTCGACGTCGTCGATGCGGATGCGCAGGGACTTGCCCACCCGCGTGGCCGGGAGCTGCTCGGACTTGATCAGGCGGTACACGGTCATCGACGAGACCCGCAGCTCGTCCGCGACCTCTGACACCGTGAGGAACCGGCTCCTCGATCCATCCTGCTCCACTACCCGAACCCTTCGTCGATCGTCACCGAACCGTAGTATTTGCTCCTCGGCACCGCCAGCGGCGGCCCGGCGTCACGCGTGCCTCAGCCCAGCTCGCGACTGCGCTGCGTGGCTGCGGTGACGGCGTCGGCGAACGCGGCCCGCACCGCGGCCGACTCCAGCGCCCGCAGGCCCGCCGCCGTGGTGCCCCCCGGCGAGGTGACCGCGGCCCGCAGCTCGGCGGGGGCCTCGCCCGTGGCGAGCAGCTCGCCGGCACCACGCAACGTGGCCACCACCAGCTCGGTGGCGACGTCTCGCGGCAGACCCTGGAGGACGCCCGCGTCGATGAGGGCTTCGGCCACCAGGAACACGTAGGCGGGGCCCGAGCCCGAGAGGCCGGTGACCGCGTCGAGCTGGGCCTCGGACACCCGCACCACGGTGCCGACCGATCCCAGGATCGACTCGGCCCAGGTCAGGTCGTCGGGCCCGGCCGCGGTGCCGGGGGCGACGGCGGCGGCTCCCGCTCCCACCAGTGCGGGGGTGTTGGGCATGGCGCGGACCACGGCGGTACCTGCCGGGAGGGCCGACTCCATGGTGGCCAGCCGGACGCCGGCGGCGATGGACAGCACCCGCGCCACGCCGAGCGAACCGAGCGCCGCGCAGACCTCCACCACGTGCTGGGGCTTCACGGCCACGACGGCGGCCTCGGCCCCGACAGGCTCGCTGGTGACCGTCAGGCCGGGAAAGGTCCGCGCCAGCTCGTCACGGCGAGGACCGTGGGGCTCCACCACCGTGATCGCGTCGAGCGACCACCCGCCGGCCGCCACCAGGCCGCCCACGAGGGCCTCGCCCATCTTGCCGCCGCCCACCACCACGAGATCGGTCATGGGATCGCAGGGTAGGTCAACCCGATGCGGCCCACCGCGAACGAGGCGGGGACGCGGACGGACCGCAGCCGCCTCGGGGGGAGTTGAGACGACTGCGGCCCGACGAGAGCCGACGTCGGTGCGCCTTCCCGAGCTCACCGGTCCGCCGACGAGGGAGGAGCTTAAGACCCCGAGTCGCCGGAAGGCAACAAGGATGATGGAAAAGGCTGGTCAGGACGTGAACCGCGAGGCGAAGCCGAGGCGCAGCGCGGGCCGGAAGCACTGCTCGACGTAGGCGTAGAGCGAGCCGACGATGCGGTCGAGCTCGTCGGCGGTGACGATGCCGACGGGGATCTGCCCCCTGAGGTAGACCGCGTCCTCGTCACCGATCACGAAGGCGGCGCCGTTGAAGCGCAGGTTGCGGCGCAGCAGCTGCTCGTAGACCGCGGCGTGGTTCTCCTCGGGTGCGGGCATCACGTAGGTCTCGTACTGGAGGGTGCGCTGGTGGAGGGTGAGCCAGACCGTGGTGAAGTCCTTCTCCTCGCCGGCCAACCGCACGTACCAGCGCCGGATCCCCGGCTCGGATCGGTCCACGGCGAGGACCAGCGGGTTCTCGGCGAGCTCGCGCCGGGTCCACTCGTCGATGACCGCCTCGACGCGGTCGAGGTCCGCGACGGTGGCCGGCTCGGCGGCCATCAGGCGGCGCAGTCGACGCGGGACCGGGTGGCCAGGTCGACGTAGATCCGGCGCAGCCGTGCAGCTGCGGTGGACCAGGTGTAGCCGCGTGCCCGATCCGCGGCGGCGACCGAGAGCGAGGCGGCGAGTGCAGGATCGCCGAGGATGCGCCCGGCCGCCTGTGCGAACGCCGACGCGTCTCGGCGCTCCACCAACAGCCCGGTGCGGCCGTGGTCCACCAGCGTGCGCAGCCCACCGACCGCGGCGGCCACGACCGGGGTGCCGCACGCAGCGGCCTCGAGCGCCACCAGGCCGAACGACTCGGACCGGCTGGGCACCAGGACCACGTCGGCGGCGCGGTACCAGCTCGACAGGAGGTGGTGCGGTTGGGGGTCGACCCAGCGGATGCGCCCGGCCACCCCGAGCGACTCGGCCAGCGATGCCACCGTGCGGGCCTCGCGGTCCCCATCGGCGCCGCTCGGGCCGCCCACCACCACGAGCTCG
>CAZIVZ010000138.1:0-8256 GCA_964542495.1 uncultured Aquihabitans sp. | reverse complement strand
GTCGCACCTCCACGCCGGGCGCGTGCATGTCGAGGGCGAAGTAGGTCATGCCCTTGTGCTTGGGGGCGTCGGGGTCGGTGCGGGCCACGAGCATGCCGCGGTCGGCCAGGTGGGCGAGCGTGTTCCACACCTTCTGGCCGGTGATCACCCACTCGTCGCCGTCGCGCACCGCCCGGCAGGCGAGGCCGGCGAGGTCCGAGCCGGCACCGGGCTCGCTGAAGAGCTGGCACCACGAGTCCTCGCCGGTGTACATGCGCCGCAGCAGACGGGTCTTGAGGGCCTCGTCGCCGTGGGTCACCACCGTGGGCCCGGCCATGGTGAGGCCGAAGAAGTGGCGCGCGTCGACGCTGCGGGCGCCGGCCTGGCGGAGCGCGGCGTCCACGTCCTTCTGGTGGTTGGGGGCGATGCCCAGTCCGCCCCAACCCTCGGGGAAGTGCACCCAGGCCAGGCCCAGGTCGTACTGGCGGCCACGGAAGTCGAGGTCGTCGGTGGCGCGGGGATCGTGCTCGTCGAGGAGCTGGGTCACCCGCTCCTTCACGAGCTGGGCGGGGTCAGCGGTCAAGGGGGGCCTCCGGGCTGGACGGCGGGGCGCGGTGGCGCCTGGTCGCGAGGGGCACGGGCGTGCGGGTCGCGACGGTACCGGTCCCGTCCCGATCGCGCCGCGCGCACCGGCCGGTACCGTGCCAGGCCATGCCCAGCCCCGCCGAACCCGCCGAGCTCGACCAGGCCACCAGGCTCCACGCCCGACCCGACGGCACCACCTTCGACGTCTCGGTCGACCCGGGCTTCACGGTCGGCGGAAAGCCCAACGGCGGCTACCTGTTGGCGCTCGCCGGTCGAGCCGCAGGGGAGGCGTCGGTCGCCACCGGGAGCGATCACCAGGACCCGCTGGCGGCCACCGCCCACTACCTGGGCGCCCCCGAACCCGGTCCCGCCACCGTCGAGGTGACCGTGCTGCGCGCCGGTCGCAGCGCCAGCCAGGTGCGGGTGGCGCTCGGCCAGGAGGGGCGGCCGTGCGTGGAGGCCACGTTCACCATGGGCGTGCTGGCCGAGCCCGAGGCGAGGCCGTGGTGGTCCGGCCGACCGCCGGTGGCCGTTGCGTCCCGGGACACGTGCACCCGTCTCCCGGCCCGTCGAGCGGGCGCGCCGTTCGAGGTGGCGATCATGGATCGCATCGACGTGCGCCTCGACCCCGCCTGCCTCGGGTTCGCCGAGGGCCGGCCGAGCGGGCGGGGCGAGCTGAACGGCTGGATCTCCTTCCCCGGCCACGAGCCGGTCACCCCACTCGCCCTCCTGCTCTTCCTCGACGCGCTCCCACCGGCCACGTTCGACCTCGCCGCCACCGGCTGGGTCCCCACGCTGTCGCTCACCGGTTACGTACGGGCCCGCCCGGTGCCGGGCCCCCTCGTGGTGTCCCAGCGGGCGCTGCTCGTGGACGACGGCCGGGTGGACGAGGTGTGCGAGCTGTGGGATGCCGGCGGACGGCTGGTGGCCCAGGCCACCCAGCTCGCCGCCATCCGCATCCCCGAGGGCGTGCACCCACCCGTCACCCGCTGACGAGCCACGGGACCACGCCCGTCACCTGGGATCGGCCGGAGGCCGCCGGTACCCTTGAGCGGCGCGCCGGACGCCCCCGGCCGTTCGCCCAGGAGGCCCCCCATGACCGCCACCGACACCACCGTCGACGTGTCCACACCGCCCGCTCGCACCGGAGGCGCCGCGCTCCGCCCCGGCCGGGCCGAGACCGACCGCCTGGCCGCTCGGGTGAACGTGGCACCGGGCCGTGAGCTGCGAACGGTCACGTCGCCGCTCACCGGCGAGGTCATCGGCGAGGTGCCCATCGGCACCGCCGACGACGTGGCCGCCGCGGTGGCCGAGAGCCGGCGGGTGCAGAAGCGCTGGGCCGAGATGCCCATCAAGGCGCGCGCCGCGGTGCTGCTGCGCTACCACGACCTCGTGCTCGACCACCAGGACGAGCTGCTCGACCTCATCCAGGCCGAGAACGGCAAGGCCCGGGTCTGGGCCTTCGAGGAGATCCTCGATCAGGCCGTCACCGCTCGCTACTACGCCCGCCTCGCCCCGCGCGCGCTCAAGCCCACCACCCGCATGACGGCACTGCCCGGCCTCGTCACGGCCAGGGAGCACCACGTGCCCAAAGGCGTGGTCGGCGTGATCTCCCCGTGGAACTACCCCCTGGTGCTCGCCGTGTCCGATGCCCTGGCCGCCCTGGTGGCCGGCAACGGCATCGTGATCAAGCCCGACTCCCAGACCCCGTTCACCGCCCTGCGCGCCTTCGAGCTGCTCGAGGAGGCGGGGCTCCCGCGTGGGCTGGTGCAGGTGATCACCGGGCCGGGCACCGACGTCGGCCAGGCCATCATCGCCTCCACCGACTACCTCATGTTCACCGGCTCCACCGAGACGGGCCGCACCATCGGCGGCCAGGCCGGAGGCCGGCTCGTCGGCTTCTCGGCCGAGCTCGGCGGCAAGAACGCCATGGTGATCACGTCCGACGTCGACCTCGACCGCGTGGTCGAGGGGGCCACCGTGGGCTGCTTCGCCAACACGGGCCAGCTCTGCATCTCGATCGAGCGCATCTACGTCGACCAGGCCGTGGCCAAGCCCTTCGCCGACCGCTTCGGCGCCCGGGTGGCCTCGCTCGAGCTCGGTGCCGCCCAGGAGTACGGGCCCGAGGTGGGCGCCCTCGCCTCGGCCGCCCAGCTCGAGAAGGTGCAAGCCCACGTGGAGGACGCCGTGGCCAAGGGCGCCCGCGTCGTGGCCGGAGGCAAGGCCCGCCCGGACCTCGGCCCGTTCTTCTACGAGCCCACCGTCCTGGCCGACGTCACCGCCGAGATGGACGTCTACCGCGAAGAGACGTTCGGGCCGGTCGTGTCCATCTACCCGTACACGTCGATCGACGAGGCGGTGGAGGCGGTGAACGACACCGAGTACGGCCTCAACGCCAGCGTCTTCTGCGGAGACGTGAAGCAGGGCACCCGGATCGCCGAGCGGCTCATGGCCGGCACGGTCAACGTCAACGACGGGTACTCGTCGGGCTGGGCCAGCATCGATGCCCCCATGGGCGGCATGAAGCAGTCCGGCGTGGGCCGTCGCCACGGTCGCGACGGGTTGCTGAAGTACACCGAGTCGCAGACCATCGCCGTGCGCACCGCACTGGCCGCCAAGCTCCAGGATCCCGGCGACGACGCGGTGGGCTACGCCAAGCGCTTCACCGCCATCCTCCGCGCCGCGAAGCACCTGCCCCGGTGAACTACGACCGACGCACCCTCGTGGTGAGCGCCCTGGCCCTGATCGTGGTGATCGTGGGCGGCATGGCCATCGTGGCCATCACCAGCGACGCGGGCACCGACACCGGGTCGGCCCGCCAGAGGCAGGAGGCGGGCCAGGACGCCACGCCCGCCATCATCCCCAAGCCGAGCGAGGGCCGGGCCCCCGCCGGCCCCAACGAGCCGGGCGGCGCCGAGCAGCTCGCCCTGTTCGGGCTGGTGCTCACCGCCATGGCCGGCATCGGTGTGGTGGTGTTCCGGGGCGGCAAGCGGGCACGTGCCGGTCGGGCCCAGTGGCTCGCCGCCGGCCGGTCGGGCCGAGACGGCATCATGTTGGGCCACGACCAGCTGGACCCCGACGCCGAACCGATCAGGTGACCGTGGGCCTGGCGGCGTAGGCGGGATCGGTCTGCTCGCCGGCGGCCAGCACCGCCGCCAGCGCCTCCACACCAGCGAGGCAGTCGGCGTGGGTGACGTAGAGCGGAGCGAACCCGAGCCGGACGAGGTCGGGCTCGCGGAAGTCGCCCACCACCCCGCGGGCGATGAGGGCCTGCACGGCGCCGTAGGCGTCGGGGAGGCGGATCGACACCTGTGACCCGCGCTGCTCGGGCGCTCGCGGCGTGACCACCTCGAGGCCCGGCAGCAGTGCGTCGAGCGCGTCGAGGAAGAAGGACGTGAGCGAGAGCGACTGCGCCCGGACCGCGGCCAGCTCGAGGCCGTCGAAGGCGCGCAGCGCCGCCTCGAGGGCGAGCATCGACAGCAGGGGCGGCGTGCCCACCCGCGCCCGCGCGATGCCCGGCGCCGGGGCGTAGCTGCCCTCACCGGCGAAGGGCCGAGCGTGGCCGTGCCAGCCGGCCAGGGGCTGGGAGAACGCGTCCTGGTGGCGAGCGGCCACGTAGAGGTAGGCGGGAGCGCCGGGACCGCCGCACAGGTACTTGTACCCGCACCCCACGGCCAGATCCACCGCGTGGGCGTCGAGGCCGACCTCCATGGCACCGGCGGCGTGGCTCAGGTCCCACAGCACGAGGGCACCGGCGGCGTGGGCGGCAAGGGTGACGGCCGGCAGGTCCCACCGCTCCCCGGTGCGGTAGTCGACCGGCGAGAGGGCCACGAGCGCGACCTCGCTCCCACGCTCGGCCATGACGGCCGCCACGTCGGGGGGTGAGGCCGGCACCACCTCCAGGTCGACGAGGTCCGCGGCGCTGCGCAACACGTAGAGGTCGGTCGGGAACGAGTCGGGGTCGACGACGACCACGGTCCGCTCTGGTCGCAGGCGCGACGCGGCCACGTAGGCCTTGAACAGGTTGACCGAGGTGGAGTCGGTCACCACCACCTGGCCCGGCGCCGCGCCGATCAGGTCGCCGATGCGGTCTCCCACCCGCTCCGGTGCATCCCACCAGCCGTTGACGTTCCACGACCCGATGAGGTCGGTGCCCCACTGCCGCCGCACCACGTCGGCCACGGCGTCGGCCACCCCCACGGGCAGCGCGCCGAGCGAGTTCCCGTCGAGGTACACCACACCCTCGGGGAGGTCGAACCGAGCCCGGGTGCCGGCGAGCGGGGCGGCGGCGTCGAGGGCGGCAGCGCGCGCCGCCAGCGCGGTGCTCGGCGTCGGCTCGTCTGGCTCCACACGGACCTCCCGGCGACCGCGGTCGGCGCGGTCGGTCACAGCATGGTCGTCGGTGCCCCTCGATGCGACCCCCGCCCCGCGAGACTGGTCGCGTGGACCCACAGGACCTGATCGACCGACTCGGGCTCGGCCCGCATCCCGAGGGCGGCTGGTACCGCGAGACCTGGCGCGACGAGCCGGCCGACGGCGGCCGGGGCGTGGGCACGGCGATCTACTTCCTCCTCGCGGCCGGCGAGCGGTCGCACTGGCACCGGGTGGACGCCGCCGAGGTGTGGCACCACTACGCGGGCGCCCCGCTCGAGCTGGCCGTCGCCGACGGCGACCACCACGCGGTGATCGTGCTCGGCGACGACCTGGCCGCCGGTGAGGAGCCGCAGGCCCTGGTGCCGGCACGGGCGTGGCAGGCGGCGCGCACCACCGGGGCGTGGACGCTCGTGGGGGCCACCGTGGCACCCGCCTTCGAGTTCGAGGGCTTCGAGCTGGCCGCACCCGACTGGACGCCCGACGGCTGGGCCGTTCCCGGCTGGTAGCGCCAAGGCCGGGTCGCTCAGGACACCAGCGACAGCAGCGCCCAGACGGCGGCCACGAGGCCGATGCCGGCCATGACCATCGAGCGGACGACCGGTGCCCGTTCGAGGCGACCGTCGTCGTCGCGGGCGGCCCGCTCGGGGGGACGGATGAGCGCGGCGACGTTCCCCGCCACCAAGGCGGCGCCCATGGCGAGCACGAGGTAGACGATCAGGTCGTCGCCCAGGAACGGCGTGAAGGAGTCGTCGGCGGCGAGCAGGAGCACAGGTGCAGGCTACCGACGGTGCGACGGCCGCCCCGAAGCGGGAGGACCCGGTGCCGCCAGCACGGAGCGCGACATCTGATCACATTCGGTGGGATTCGCCCTTCAGGCCCGGGCGCGTCGCGCCGATAGATCTCCTGTCGGTGGATTCATCGCCCCGCCGGCACCGGGACCCGAGCGAGGGTCACTCCTCCCTCCCTCCACCAACACATCGCGTCCGGCGCTTGTCCAGGGCACCGATGCCTTGTGGTGACCCTCGCTCCTCCCGGTCCCCGCCACCGCCCACCGGCGAGGTCGAGCCGATCGGTCCGTGGCCTAGGGTTCCCGGGTCCACCCGACCCGAGGATCGCTGTGCCCGAGTCCACCGCGCCGGCCGCCGCCGCGGCCCGGCCCGCCCCGATGCCCGTCACCGTGATGGCCCCTCCAGCGCCGCGCGGCTCGCAACCCCCCGGTACCCGGATCGTGCGGGCCACCGCCGCCGTCGCCCTCGTCGGCGTCCTGGTGGCGCTGCTGGGCCTGGCGCTGGGCCTGCGCCCGCTGGCCACGCCCACCCAGGACTGCGGGACGGCCGCCACCTTCCTGCTGCACGGCCGGGTGAACGAGTTCGTCGATCCGGCCGACCCGCCGGCGGGCATCACCCGGGCCGAGGCCGAGGCCAACAACGCCGAGCCGTGCCAGGAGCGAGCGGGCAACCGGGCGCTCCCCGCCGGCCTGCTGGTGGTGGGCGGCACCACCGTGGGCGTGCTGGCGCTGCTCACCGAGGCGGTGGTGCGCTTCCGCGTGCACCGGGCGGCCAACCGGCAGCGTGGCACCGCGCCGGCCGAACCGTCCGAACCGGCCGCACCCGGTTCCTAGGACGCTTCGAAGCCCGGAGCCACCGCGCCGCGGTCGGTGACCTCCCGCCACGCCGCCTCCAGGCGACCCAGTTCGGTGGCCGGTTCGGCCGCCACCCACGGCCACAGCTCCTCGGCCACGTGGCGCCAGTTGGCGGTGGCCCCGAGCTCGCCCAGCACCGCGTACAGGCCGAGGTTGATCCGCTGGATGATCACCATCGACGGCGGCACGTTGGCGGTCTTCATGATCTCGCCGTGAGGGCCGGTGGTGTCGAAGAACCGCGCCACGGTGGCACTGGCGTACTCCTGGGTCATGGTCCGAGGGCCGTCGTCGAGCACGAACTCGTAGAAGTGGCCGAAGTACTCGCCGATGGCCTCGTCGCTGAACCCGCTGTCGGGGCGCAACAGGCCCACCGACTCCACGATGCGCCGGAACCCGGTCAGGTCCCGGTCGAAGACCATCGCCTGGATCATGTCCTGGAACGGCCGCAGCTCCGCCGGCGTGAACCGCTTCACCAGCCCGAAGTCGAGGAAGGTCACCCGGCCGTCAGATCCGAAGAGGTAGTTGCCGGGGTGCGGGTCGCCGTTGAACGCACCCAGCCGGTAGAGGCTCCCGAAGACGAAGCGGTAGATCGCCTCCCCGGCGAGGTCGCGCTGCTCGGCGGGCCAGGTGCACACCTCGGCGAAGCGGGCGCCGGTGACCAGTTCGGTGGTGAGCACGCGGCCGGCGCTCAGCTCGTCGACCACCTCGGGCACGTGGATGAACGGGTGGTCCCGGTAGTAGTCGGCGAACAGCCGCTGGTTGTCCGCCTCGAGGCGGTAGTCGAGCTCCTCCACCAACCGGTCGCGCAGCTCCTGCACGAGCGGCTTCGGGTCCAGGCCCGGGAACAGCATCTTGAGCGCGCTGAACAGCAGGCCGGCGTTGTCGAGGTCGCCCCGGATCGCCTCGTCCACGCCGGGGTACTGCACCTTCACCGCCACCGCCCGGCCGTCGCGGGTGAGGGCACGGTGCACCTGGCCGATCGAGGCTGCCGCGATGGGGACGGGGTCCCACTCGGCGAAGACCTCGGTGGGCGGGGCGCCGAGCTCCTCGATCACCACCTGTGCCGCCAGCTCCGGCGCCATCGGCGGGGCGTCCTGCTGGAGCTGCGACAGCGCGTCGCGCACCGGCTCGGGCAGGCCCTGGTCGAGGTAGCTGGCCATCTGGCCGAGCTTCATCAGGGCGCCCTTCATTCCCCCGAGCATCTCGGCGACCTGCTCGGCGCTGCGGAGCTGGAACTCGTCGGCCAGCTCCTGTCGACGGTCGTCGTCCGCGAGCGCGGCACGAGCCTTCATCGAGACGTAGTTCGTGCCCGTACGGGCCCCCACCCGGGCCATCGTGGCGGTGCGACGGAGCTGGCCGGCGCGGACCGTGTCCCGTCGAGCGAACGCCACGGCAGCCGCCGCGGCGCCAACGGCCGCGACGACACCGAGCGTGGTGACGGTGATCCAGCGCCGCATGGTGGTCCCGGGGGTGCCGGTCACTCCTCGTCGATCGTGACGGACTCGATCACGACGTCGTCCTTCGGACGGTCACCCTGCCCGGTCGGCACCTTCTCGAGCTCCGACAGCACGTCGAAGCCGTCGATGAGCTTGCCGAAGATCGAGTACTTCGGCGGCAGGCTGATGCCGTGGGCACCGGAGACGATGAAGAACTGGCTGCCGTTGGTGTTCGGTCCG
>CAZIVZ010000137.1:0-8257 GCA_964542495.1 uncultured Aquihabitans sp. | reverse complement strand
CGCGCGACGCGTTCTGGGACCTCGACGCGCCGATCGAGCGGATCGGCGCCGCGGCCACGCCAGCGCCGTACGCCCCCGGCCTGGAACGGGAGTGGCTGCCCGACCGGGACGACATCGCCCGCGCCATCCGGCGGCTGGTGGCCGTCTGATCAGCCGGGCGGGGTGAGCATCCGGCCGATCACCATGTGCTGGATCTCGTTGGTTCCCTCGCCGATCTCGAGCACCTTCGCGTCGCAGTAGAAGCGGGCCACGGGCGAGTCGAGCATGTAGCCGAGGCCGCCGTGGATCTGCACCGCCTCGGAGGCGGCGGCCACGGCCAGGCGGCTGGCCTTGAGCTTGGCCATCGACGCCTCCTTGAGGAACGGTTGCCCGGCGTCGCGCAGCGACGCGGCGCGGTAGGTGAGCCAGCGCGCCGCCTCGAGCTCGGTGGCGATGTCGGCCAGCTTGAACTGGATGGCCTGGAAGCGGGCGATCGGCTGCCCGAACTGGACCCGCTCGTGGGCGTAGGCGACGGCCAGGTCGAGCACGGCCTGCGTGAGGCTGAGCGACAGGGCGGCGATCGAGATGCGACCCACCTCGAGCGTGCCGAGGAACTGGCCGAGACCCATGCCGGGGTCGCCCACCAGGTGGTCGTCGGGGACCCAGACGTCGTCGAGGTACAGCTCACGGGTATCGAGGCCCCGCCACCCGATGCCGCGCATCTTCGGTCCCATGGTGAAGCCCGGCGTGTCCTTCGGGACCACGAAGCTGCCGTAGCGCGGCTGGTCGTCCTCGGCGGGGGTGCGGGCCAGGAGGGTGACACCGAACGACATGTCCGTGCCGGCGTTGGAGATGAACGTCTTGCGGCCGTTGATCAACCAGCCGCCGTCGCGCCGCTCGGCCCGGGTGCGGATCCCGCGGGCGTCGGATCCGGCGTCGGGCTCGGTCAGGCCGAACGCGCCGAGCTGTCGCCCCTCGGCCAGCGGACGCAGCCAGCGGTCGCGCTGCTCGTCGGTGCCGAACAGGTACAGCGGCAGCGAGGCGATCGTGACGTGCGCCTGCCAGGCGGCGGCCACCGACTGGTCGGCCAGGCCGATCTGCTCCATGGCGGCCACGAACCCCACCGTGGACATGCCGATCCCGCCCCACTCCTCGGGGACGAGCATCCCGAGCAGGCCGAGCTGGCCCATCTCCCGCAGCAGGTCGGTGGGGCAGCGGGCCTCGTCCCACGCCGCCGGCGCTCGGGCGGCGATCTCGTTGCGGGCGAAGTCCCGACACAACCCGACCAGGTCGCGCTCGGCCTCCGTCAGCGAGAAGTCCATCACGTGTACTTTACTAACCGGTCGGTACAAGAACGGAGCCCGATGGAACCAGCGTTGCTCGCATCCGACGGCCCGGCGCCCGATGTGCTGGGCGCGGACGTCGACGTGCTGGTCATCGGCGCCGGTGTCACCGGGATCTACCAGCTCCACCGCGCCCGTGAGGAGGGCTTCTCGGTGGAGGCGGTGGAGGCCGGCGGCGGCGTGGGGGGCACCTGGTACTGGAACCGCTACCCGGGCGCCCGGTTCGACTCCGAGAGCTACACCTACGCCTACCTGTTCTCCAAGGAGCTGTTCGACGAGTGGGTGTGGCAGGAGCACTTCGCCGAGCAGTCCGAGACCGAGCGCTACCTGAACCACGTCGTGGATCGGTTCGACCTGCGCCGTCACATCCGGTTCGACGCCCGGGTCGAATCGGCCACCTGGGACGAGTCGAGCGGGCGGTGGATCGTGGCCACGAGCGACGGCGTCGTCCGCCGGGCCCGGTTCCTCGTGGCGGCCACCGGGGTCTTGTCGGTGCCGTTCTTCCCCGACGTGGCCGGCCGTGACGAATTCCGTGGCGAGTCGCACCACACCGGGCGCTGGCCGGTGACCCCGGTCGACCTCGCCGGCAAGCGGGTCGCGGTGATCGGCACCGGCTCCAGCGGCGTCCAGGTGATCCCCGCCATCGTCGACGAGGTGGCCTCGCTCACCGTGTACCAGCGCACCGCCAACTGGTGCACGCCGCTCAACAACGCGCCGATCACCGACGAGGAGCAGGCGCAGCTGCGCGCCGACTTCGAGCAGATGCGCGAGATCCTGGACACCTCGGTGGCGGGCTTCCTGCACCTGCCCCACGATCGGGCGGCCTTCGACGACACGGAGGAGGAGCGGCGCGCCTTCTTCGAGCAGATGTGGCGCAGCCCCGGCTTCTCGAAGCTGTCGAGCAACTACACCGACCTGCTGTTCGACCCCGCCGCCAACGCGGCGTGGTGCGAGTTCATCGCCGAGAAGGTCCGGGGCATCGTCCACGACCCGGCCACCGCCGCCCGACTGATCCCCTCGGACCACCGCTTCGGCGAGAAGCGACCGCCGTTCGTGACCGGCTACTACGAGGCGTTCAACGACCCGAAGGTGTCGCTCGTCGACCTGAAGGAGACCCCGATCATCCGGGTGACCGAGACCGGCATCGAGACCGCCGCCGGCCTCGTCGAGCTCGACGTCATCATCTGGGCCACCGGCTTCGACTTCGGCACCGGTGCCCTCACCCGCCTGGGCGTCCGGGGCCGAGACGGCGTCCGCCTCGAGGACGCGTGGGCCGAGGGCCCCACCACCTTCCTCGGCGTGGCCACCTCCGGGTTCCCCAACCTGTTCTTCCCCGGCGGCCCCCACGCCGCGGCCGGCAACAACCCCCGCTACAACGGCGACCAGGTCGACTTCGTCACCGACACGCTGGTGCACGCACGAGCGCACGGCTTCGACGCCATCGAGGTCGAGCCCGAGGCCGAGCAGCGCTGGACCGACATGGTCGACCGAGGCGCGAGTGCCGCACCGTTCGGCGAGCGCAGCTACTTCTTCGGCAGCAACATCCCGGGCAAGCCCCGAAAGTACCTGTTGAACTCGGGCGGGCGCCCCAAGCTCTTCAAGGAGATCGCCCGGGTCGTCGCCACCGACTACCAGGCGTTCCGCCTGTCGCACTCGTGTCCCGAACCACCCGACCCCCGGAGGGCCCCGTGATCGTCATCGTCGTCAAGCAGCCGGTGCGAGCCAAGTACGCGGACCAGTGGCCCGAGCTGGTGCGCGAGTTCACCGAGGCCACGCGCGCCGAACCGGGAAACGTGTCCTTCGACTGGTACCGGAGCCACGAGGACCCCAACCTGTGGGTCGGCGTGGAGGTGTTCCTCGATGCCGAGGCCGGCAAGGCCCACGTCGAGTCCGATCACTTCGCGGCGGCCACGTCGCAGATGCCGCGCTGGCTGGCGGCGGTGCCCGAGATCATCCACATCGAGGGCACCAGCATCGGGTGGGGCCCCGCCGGCGAAGCGTCCTCGTCCTGACCATGGCGGAGGACCGCACCCCACCCACGTTCCCGAGGTTCGGCTCGATCGACGAGGAGCGGCGGCACCGCAAGCAGCGCCTCGCCGCCGCCTTCCGCCTGTTCGGCCACTTCGGGTTCGACGAGGGCGCCGCCGGTCACATCACCGCACGCGACCCCGAGCTGCTGGACCACTTCTGGGTGAACCCGCTCGGGATGAACTTCAAGCGGATCCGGGTGAAGGACCTCCTGCTCGTAGACCACCGGGGCCGGGTGGTCGAGGGCTCGTGGGCCGTCAACGAGGCGGCGTTCATGATCCACTCCCACGTCCACGCCGCCCGGCCCGACGTGGTCGGCGCCGCCCACTCGCACTCCGTCCACGGCAAGGCGTTCTCGTCGCTGCGTCGCCCGCTCGAACCGTTCACCCAGGACGCCTGCGCGTTCTACGGCGACCACGCCGTCTTCGCCGACTACGGGGGCGTGGTCTTCGAGCACAGCGAGGGCGAGCGCATCGCCCAGGCCCTGGGTCCCGCCAAGGCGGCCATCTTGGCCAACCACGGCCTGCTCACCGTCGGCCAGACCGTCGACGAGGCGGCCTGGTGGTTCATCACCATGGAGCGCTCCTGCCAGGCACAGCTTCTGGCCGAGGCCGCCGGGAAGCCGGTGCCGATCGACCACGACGAGGCCGTCGAGGCCGCCGCGCAGGTGGGCAACCGCGGCGCCGGCTGGTTCTCGTTCCAGCCCCTGTGGGACTGGATCGTGCACGAGCAACCCGACCTGCTCGACGAGTGACCCTTCTGTCGCCCAGGTTGGTCACCGATGACCCGTCTGGGCCTCAGAACGGGGCGGGGGTGGGGGGCCGGCGGTTCTGTCGCCCAGGTTGGTCAAGAATGACCCGTGTGGGCGACAGAACGGGGGTGGGCCCGGCGGGCTCGACCGAGGGAACGGGCGTTTCCGTTCGCGAGCATGGCGTTCTCGCCCGGCAGTAGCGTGCCGGCGTGCCCAGCTTCCACGCCTTCCTCCTGACCAAGACCGACGCCGGCCAGGCCCTCGACTGGACCGAGGTCGACGAGGACGACCTGATGGACGGCGACGTGACCGTCGAGGTCAGCCACTCGTCGCTCAACTTCAAGGACGGCCTGGCCATGACCGGCTCGTCCCCGGTGGTGCGGCGCTGGCCGATGATCCCGGGGATCGACTTCGTCGGCCGGGTCCGGGACTCCGCCCACCCGGACCACGCCGTCGGTGACGTGGTGGTGCTGAACGGCTGGGGAGCCGGCGAGACCCACCTCGGCGGTTACGGCGAACTGGCCCGGGTCCCCGGCGACTGGCTGGTGCCGCTGCCGAGCGCGCTGTCCGCGAGCCAAGCCATGGCCATCGGCACGGCCGGCTACACCGCCATGCTGTGCGTGATGGCGCTCGAGCGCCACGGGGTGGTACCCGGTTCCGGCCCGGTCCTCGTCACCGGTGCCGCAGGTGGCGTCGGCAGCGTGGCCACCGCCGTGCTCGCTCGGCTCGGGTTCGAGGTCATCGCGTCCACCGGGCGCGGCGACACCGAGAGCGACTACCTGCGGGCCCTTGGCGCGTCGGAGATCATCGACCGGGCCGAGCTGTCCGAGCCGGGCCGCCCGATGGGCAAGGAGCGGTGGGCGGCCGCGGTCGACAGCGTGGGGAGCCACACCCTCGCCAACGTCCTCGCCCAGACCCGCTACGGCGGCACCGTGGCCGCGTGCGGGCTGGCCCAGGGGATGGACCTGCCCGCGTCGGTCGCCCCGTTCATCCTCCGGGGTGTCACCCTGGCCGGCGTCGACAGCGTGATGGCCCCGCTCCCGGTGCGCCGCGAGGCCTGGGCCCGCCTGGCCACCGACCTCCCGCTCGACCGGCTCGACGAGCTCACCGAGGTGCACCCGCTGGCCGACGCACCGGGCCTGGCCCAGGCGATCCTCGACGGCCAGGTGCGGGGCCGGGTGGTCTTCACCGTGGCCTGACCGGCCGCGCCCGCCCCGCGCCCGCGCCCGCCCGTGCCCGCCCCGTCCGCCCCGTCCGGAGGTTCGTGCACCTGAGCCGCGTGGACCGGCTTGAGTGCACGAACCTCGACGGCGTCGGCCGGTTCGGGGGCGGCCGCGATCGGTCCGGGGGGACGGTGGCGGGCGGGGTCAGACGGTGGCGATCGGGGTCAGGGGCGAGCCGACCACACCGGGGAGGCGCAGCGGCGGTGCGGTGAGCAGGAAGCGGCTGCGGCGGTGCGCGCGCAGCCAGGTCGCCAGCTCGTGGAGGTACCACATCTCGCCCAGCGGGACCCCGAGCTCGAACAGGCAGAGGTGGTGGATCGGCAGGAACGAGTGCCGGCTGGGATCGCGGTCCTTGCCCAGCAGGCCCTCGACGGCGTAGTTGTCGGCCACGAGCGCCGAGATCTGCGAGTCGGCGATCCACTCGAGCAGGGCGGGGTCGCGTGCGTCGAGGTAGGTGCACGTGGTGAAGATGCGCCGGGGATCCGGGTTGCGGTCCATGGCCAGGATCTCGGTGGCGAAGCCGGTGTGCAGCAGGAGCACGTCGCCCGGCTCGACCACCACGTCGTCCGCCGACATCACCGCTTGCAGGGTGGCGAGGTCGACGGCGCGCCAGTCGTGGCCGAGGTGGTGGGCGAGGTCGACGAGGACGCCGCGGCCCTGCACGCCGTGGAACGCCATGTGCTCCAGGCCGAGGTGCTTGGCGAAGCACCGATGGCCGCCACCGTCACCGGCGGCGTCGTCCCGAGGGCCGATGAGGTCGACCCCGGCGCGGTAGCCGTTGTAGTAGACGGCTTCCTCCACGCCGTCGCCGTCGGCGTCGAACTCGGCGCCCACGTGCGCGAGCGAGTCCCACTGGGTGGAGTACTGGAGCGAGAGCGTCACCACGTCGTCGGCCCACACGTCGACGTACTTGGCGTCGCCGTAGCCCGCCATCTCGCTCATCCGCACGTTGTAGAAGGTGCCGGCCTCGCCGTCCATGTCCTCGGTGGGGGCGATCACCGGGGGGTGGCGCCGTTGGTTGAGCGCGTTCCCACCCGGGAAGTCGAGCGGCAGGCTGAGGCAGAAGGTCACCCCGGCCTGCACCTCGGCCACCCCCTGGCGCACCTTCTCGGGCGTGATCAGGTTGATCCGGCCGAGCTCGTCGTCGTCGCCCCAGTCGCCCCAGGTGGAGCCCTCGGGACGCTGCTTCCATCGTCTGGCCATGGTCTCGGTCCTCCCCAGGTGGACTCGTTGCACTGTACCGATCGGTACCCGTACGCTGGCACAGACGTTCGCGCAGGGCGCGAACCCCGTTTCCGCCGGGAAGGACACCAGCATGGCAGCGAAGGACTTCGTGGTCTCGGCCGACGGGCACCTCCTCGAACCGATCGACCTGTTCCGCACCCGGCTGCCTGCGCACCTGCGCGAGCGCGCCGTGTGGGAGGAGGACTTCGAGATCGAGCCGTGGGTGGAGGGTGGCGCCCGGCACTTCCGGCGGCTGCACACGGCGGGGTACGAGGGGTGGACCATCTCCCGGTACCGCCAGACCGGCGGGCGCACGCCCGAGGGCGACCCGGACCTGATCCTCGAGGACATGGACCTCGACGGCATCGACGTGCAGGTGATGCACCCCAACCTGTCGCTGTTCGGGCTCTACACCGACGATCACGAGCTGTCGATCGCCCACGCCCGCGTCTACAACGACTACGTCGTCGAGCGCTTCTCGCCCCACTTCGACCGCATCTGCCCCACCGCGCCGATCCCGCTCTCGGACGTGGGCGACGCCGTCGGCGAGATCGAGCGGGTGGCCGCCGCCGGCTTCCGCACGGTGCTGCTGCCGGCCACCCCGCCGCGCAGCTACTACACGCGCGACCTCGACCCGGTGTGGGACGCGCTGTCGGCCACGGGCCTCCAGCCCTTCTTCCACACCCAGACCGGCGGTGTGAGCGTGCACGACACCGAGGCCACCACCCTCAAGGTGGTGCTGGAGAACGCGGCCCAGGTGAACCAGCCGATGACCGAGAAGGCGGCGGCCAAGCGCATGGTCACCCAGGCCGTCTACAGCACCCTCGCCCCGTCGCAGCTCATCTGCCAGCTCATCGGCGGCGGCGTCCCCGAGCGGCACCCGGACCTCCACTTCTCGCTGATCGAGTTCAACGCCCACTGGCTCGCCTCGCTCATCGGGGGGATGGACAAGTGCTGGGTGACGGGCACCGGCCAGGACGCCGACTGGTGGCTCGGCAGGTGGGACGACACCCGACCCGCCGACGACCAGCCGAACATGGCCCAGCTGTTCCGGCTCAACGAGAAGTGGCCCTACCCCCTGGCGCCGAGCGAGTACGTGAAGCGCCAGTTCCACGTGCAGTTCCAGGACGACCCGGTGGCCATCGCTTGTCGCCACATCACCGGCCTGTCCACGCTCGTGTGGGGCAACGACTACCCCCACGCCGAGGGCACCTTCCGTGGCAGCCGGCAGCTCAACGCCGAGCAGTTCGCGGGCGTGCCCGACGACGAGCGCCGGGCCATCCTCGGCGGGACGCTCGGGGACCTGCTCGGCTACCGACCTCCGGTCGCGGTCTAGGGGGCGGCGATCCCCCGCAGGAAGAGGTCGGCAAACGGCTTCGCCACGTCGTGGGCCGAGAGCTTCCCGTCGACCTTGAGCCAGAGGTAGGTGTAGTTGTGCATGCCCAACCAGGCCAGCGCGGTGAGCCGGGGGTCCACGTCGCGGAACTCGCCGGCGTCGATGCCGGCCTGCAGGACCGACTCCACCTGGCGCTCGTAGGCGCGCCGCCGCCCCCGGAACCGCTCGGCCCGCTCGCCGGTGAGTGCCGGGAACTCGTGGAGGAAGACCCACACGTGGTCGGGGTAGCGGAAGATCACGTCGAGCAGCTCGGCACCCAGCGCGGCGAGCTGGGTGGACGGCGATCCGCCCGCCTCTGCCACCCGCTCCGCGC
>CAZIVZ010000136.1:0-8464 GCA_964542495.1 uncultured Aquihabitans sp. | reverse complement strand
CGCGGAGGACGACGACGACGACGTGGTGCTGCACACGGTCTTCAGGGGGCGGGAGGACGGGCTCGGTCGCGGGGGTCGACCGGGCGCACCAGCGTAGGGCGGGCGGCCACCCGCCGCGGGCGGAGCACCGAACCGCCCGGGGACACGGCCGGGCGACGGTCCCGTAGAGTGCCGCCATGATCAAGTTCTTCCGACGGCTCTGGAAGTACCTCACGGCCGGTGCCAACCAGAAGTTCAACGAGAAGGCCGACCCGAAGATCCAGCTCGAGCAGGCCATCACCGAGGCCCAGGATCAGCACCGGCGCCTGAAGGAGCACGCGGCCAACGTCATCGCCCAGCAGAAGCAGACCGAGCTCCAGCTCAACCGGGCCATGGAACACCTCGAGAAGCTCAACGCCAACGCCCGCCAGGCGGTGAAGATGGCCGACTCCGCCGCCAAGAGCGGCGACGCCGCCAAGGCCGCCGAGTACACCCGAGCCGCCGAGACGATCGCCACCCAGCTCATCTCGGTGGAGGCCCAGGTCGACGAGCTCAAGACCATGCACTACAGCGCCACCCAGGCGGCCGACCAGGCCAAGGCGGCCGTGGCCCAAAACGGCCAACTCCTCCAGAAGAAGCTCACCGAGCGCCAGAAGCTGCTCAGCCAGCTCGAGCAGGCCAAGATGCAAGAGCAGATGAACCAGGCCATGAGCTCGCTCTCGGAGACGGTCGGCCAGGAGGTCCCCACCCTCAACGAGGTGCGGGACAAGATCGAGCAGCGCTACGCCAAGGCCAAGGGCATGAGCGAGCTGTCCGAGACCTCCGTGGAGTCGCGGATGATCGAGATCGAGCAGGCCGCCGCCAACTTCGAGGCCCAGGATCGCCTGGCCTCCATCCGCGCTGAGCTCGGCATCGAGGAGACGCCGGCACCCGCCGTCGCCGAAGCCCCAGCCGCTCCCGCCAACGAGCCCGCCGTGTCGCCCGCTGAGGCACCGGCCGAGCCGGCGCAGGAGCCGTCGCCCGGCATGTGAGGTTCGCCCGTCAGGGCACGATCACGAGGTCGTCCCGGTGGACCACCTCGTGCGGCATGCCTTCGGGCAGGTGGGCGGTGCGGCTCCCGGCCACGGTGCGCAGGTCGTCCGCACCCACCCGCACCAGGCCCTTGGCGAACACCGCGCCGTCGACGCCGGCGATCTCGACCGCCTGGTCTGCGGTGAAGGCCCCCTCCACGCCCACCACCCCGGCCGCCAGGAGCGAGACGCCTCGCTCGAGGAGGGCACGTCGCGCCCCGTCGTCGACCGTGATGCGGCCGCCGGTGTCCACGGCGAAGGCGATCCACAGCTTGCGCGCCGCCATCCGGTGCGGGCGGGGGTGCACCACGGTGCCCACGCCGGGCGTCCCGGCCACGGCGTCGGCCAGCACGCCCGGTCGGCGAGCGGCCGCGATCACCGCCCGAACCCCGGACCATGACGCCATCTTGGCCGCCCCAACCTTCGACGCCATCCCGCCGCTGCCCCGCGCGCTCCCGGCCCCGCCGGCCAGAGCCTCGAGCTCGGCGTCGAACTCCACGATCTCCTCGATGAGCGATGCCCGCTCGTCGAGACGGGGGTCGGCGGTGAGCAGCCCGGCGGCATCGGTGAGCAGGACGAGCACGTCGGCGCCCACCAGGTGGGCCACCAGCGCGCTGAGGCGGTCGTTGTCGCCGAAGCGGATCTCGTCGTCGGCGATGGCGTCGTTCTCGTTGACCACGGGGACCACGCCCAGGTCGAGCAGGCGCGCCAAGGTGCCCCGGGCGTGCAGGTACTGCTGGCGCACCCCGAAGTCGAGCGGCGCCAGCAGCACCTGACCCGCCACCAGGCCGAGGGCGGCGAAGTGGTCGTCGTAGACCCGCATGAGCCGGCTCTGGCCGATGGCCGAGACGGCTTGGAGGGTGACGGGGTCAGCGGGCCGCAGGTCGCCGCCGAGGCCGATGGCGGGCAGACCGGCGGCGATCGCCCCCGAGGTCACCACGATGACCCGGTGGCCCTGCACGCGCAGCGCCGCCACCTCCTCGCAGAACTTGGCGACCGCGTCCACGTCGATGTCGCCGTGCGCGTCGGTGATCGACGACGTCCCGATCTTGGCCACCACCACCTGTGTCACGGCGCAGAGGTTGCCCGCGCCGCGGGTGCGCCGTCGAACCGGTTGGCGATCAGCGGCCGAACCTCACGCGCGAAACCGACCAGAACGCGGCTCCCACACACCACATTCGCTGGGGTGGGGTCAATCGGCGAGGTAGTCGAAGTGGAAGGAGCCGATCTGGACGGGGTCGCCGTCGCGAGCGCCGGCGCGGGCCAGGGCCTTGTCGACGCCGAGGCTGCGCAGGCGCTGTTGGACGTAGGCGAGGGCCTCGAGGTTGGTGATGTCCGACAGGGCCACCGCCCGCTCCACGGCCCGGCCCTCCACCACCCAGCCCGCCGCGTCGGTGCGGCGGACCACCAGCCCCTCGGGCCGAGGTCGGTGGACCACGAAGGGCTCGGGGGCCGGTTCGGCGGCCCGGGCCTGGCGCACGGCATCGGCCATGGCGCCCACCAGCTGGGCGATGCCGTCGCCGGTGACGGCCGAGAACGTGGGCCCGTCCCAGTCGTGGAGCTGGTCGGGATCGGCGATGTCGGCCTTGCTGCCCACCACGATTCGGGGCCGTTCCAGCAGCTCCGGGCGGTACGCCCCCAGCTCCTGCAGCAAGATCCGCTCCTGCTCGCGCGGCGGGTGCGGCGCCGTGGGCGCCAGGTCGAGCAGCACGGCCAGGGCCCGGGCCCGCTCCACGTGGCGCAGGAACCGGTGGCCCAGGCCGCGGCCCTCGGCGGCACCCTCGATGAGACCGGGGATGTCGGCCACCACGATCTCATCGCCCTCGTCCATGCGCACCACTCCCAGGTTGGGCTCGAGCGTGGTGAAGGGATAGTCGGCGATCTTGGGCTTGGCCGCCGAGATGCGCGAGATGAGCGTGCTCTTTCCCACGTTCGGGAAGCCCACCAGGGCCACGTCGGCCAGGAGCCGCAGCTCGAGCCGGAGCCACCGCTCCTCACCCTTCTCGCCCTGCTCGGCGAACGAGGGCGCCCGGCGGCGGTTGGAGAGGAACCGGGCGTTCCCCCGACCGCCCCGGCCCCCGGCGGCGGCCAGCCAGCGGTCGCCGGCCGAGACGAGGTCGGCCAGCAGCTCGCCGTCGTGATCGTAGACCGTGGTGCCCTCGGGCACCGGTACCACCAGGTCGGTGCCGCTGTGGCCGTGCTTCTTCTTGCCCTGGCCGTGGGTGCCGCTGGTGGCCCGACGGTGCGGGTGGTCCCGGAACGCGAGCAGCGACGACACGTTCCGGTCGGCCATCAACCAGATGTCGCCGCCCTTGCCGCCGTCGCCGCCGTCGGGTCCGCCGAGAGGGACGTGAGCCTCCCGGCGGACCGAGACCGCTCCGGCCCCACCGTCGCCGCCCCGCACGTTGAGCTGGGCTTCGTCGACGAAGGCGGACATGGCGATGGAGGCTACCGGCCGACCTCCACCGGCCCGCCGTCCGGACGGTTCAGGCGTCTTCTTCGATGAGGTGGACGGGGTCGCCGATCACCTGTGCCGCCCAGGTGGTGGTGTCGTTGCCCTGGCCATCGATGATGTACTTGATCTTCCACCAGCAACCCGGCACGGTGCCCATGGTGCACGAGTAGTTGTTGGGGATCTTGATCCCCAACGTCACCCAGGCCCCGTTGTAGTTGGAGTTGCCGCCGCTGGCCGACTGGAACTGGCATGGCGTCAGGTTGGCGGCGATCACGTTGTTCGACGAGCTGCCGGTGCACGAGGCCGCCACCGCACCCGTGTTGGTGAGCACCTGGACCGTGCCGTTGCCCGTGGTCGTGGAGGTCTTGGACACCTCACCGGGGTCGTAGAGGCTGATCTCGAGCGTCTTGCCGGCGTGCACCGGGTCGACCTCGGCCAGGTAGAAGGTGGCGTTGCCGGCCGCCACGTTGTTGTACATCGACATGTCGCCGTAGGCGGAGACCCGAACGGCGCCCGTGGAGGTCGTGGCGCGGATCGCGTAGCGGTTGGCCGCAGACCCGGTGCCCGACGTCTGGACCCGGAGGAGGTACCGGCCCGGCGTGACGGTTCCACCGACGTAGCAGATCCTCACCCACTGGCCCTTGTGGGTGCTCGCGTTGGCACCCTCGGCCAGGACCCATGTGCCCGAGCCGGAGGTGCACAGGCCGGTCGACAGCGCGGTGGGGTTGTCGTTCACGTCGAGCTCGGTCGCGTCGCGGTTGTACACGGTCCACGTGGTGGTGGTGGTCCCGGTCGAGGTGTACTTCCGGTCGCCGGTCCCGACCGACTCGTCGGCCCCCCGGTCGTAGAGCCCGCCGTCGAAGATGCGGATGTCGAGGCCGGTGACGCCGGAGGGCACGTCGATGGCGTACAGGTACCCCGACGGCCGATAGGCGTCGTTCGAGATCGACGTGCAGTTGTCGCTGCTCCGGCAGGCCGGCGCGTACGCGTCGCCCTTGATGTTGTCGGTGCGCGGACCGTGGATGTTGCCCCAGAGGTTCGGCTGGTTCGCCGCCGGCTTCGTCGGGTCGGAGTAGGCCCCGCCGCCGAACTGGTTCTCGGGGCTCCCGAGCGGCACCGGCATCACGTATTCGGCGGTGGCCTTCCGGGTCAGGTTGATGTACTTGCCGCTGAGCTTCGTGTAGAAGAAGCTGCCCACCGAGGTGTCGGTGATCCGCACCCGCAGCCGCCGGTTGCGCCCCACCACCTGCTCCACGGTCACGGTCACGTCGTCGACGCCGTGCTCGAACCCGTTCCGCTTGGCGGCCTCGAGCGCGTACTGCTTCGCCTTCACCACGTCGGGCAGCCACACCACACCGGCCAGCGCCGCCGAGTCGGCCGCCTTCTGCATCTGCGAGGCGCGGTTGTACCAGGAGCCGACATCCACCGAGAACCCGACGAGCAACAGCAACGGCACGAGCAGCAGCCCGAACATGGCGAGGACGTAGCCGTGCGGCTGCTGCGCTCGCTTGGTGGAGAAGGGCCGGGGGAGGGTGCCGACGAAGGCGGGATGGTGGCTCAGTCGCATGGTCAGCTCTCAGTGGGTTCCAGACGCATCACTGCGTCCCGTTCGATGGTCCGCGAGGACCCGAGGTACTTGAACTGGTACGTGTAGGTCACCTGCACCCAGACCCCGATGTACTCGGCGGTGAGCTGCACGTTGTTCCTGGTCGTGGGGCACCACTCCTTGGTCTGCGAGCTGGCGACGCAGCCCGTGGTGGTGAGCACGCCGGTGGTGACCGAGGTGGGCATGGCCCGGAACTGGGCCCCGGTCAAGATGTTGCAGTCCTCGGTGAGCGAGGTGCTGGTGGTGGTCTTGCAGTTGGCCGGCACGTTGCCGTCGGCGGTCGCGGACTTGTAGATCACCACGCGGTTGACGGCGGCGAGCAGGCCCGACGACGCCAGCGCCGACCTGGTGCCCGAGAGCAGGGCGAAGTCGGCCCCCACCACATCCCCCTGCGACGAGCCCACGCGGGCGCCGGTGCGGGCCGCCTCGGTCACCGCGAGCCCCTGGCGCCAGCTCATGCCGAAGTCGTAGGCGCCGCCGGCCAGCACGGCCAGGAACATCGAGGCGAAGGCCAGCTCCACGAGCACGGCCCCGCGCTGCCCGCGCCGGAGCCCGGGGCCGCGACCCGATCGTGCGTGGTGCGAGATCACTGCTTGTGCCTCGGTTCGAGTTGGATGACCGACTGGTCGGTCAGGGTCTGCGCGGTCACGAACATCCGGGTGATGGTCTTGTGCTGGACGGTCATCCACACACCCACGTAGTCGGGGCCGGTGCCGGTGAGGGTGACCTTGCGCGTGGTCGGGCACCAGTACTTGTCGAGGCTCTCGCCCGCGAGGCAGCCGAAGGACGCCTTGGGGGTGTTGAAGTGGCTCGGGGTGTACACGTTGCACACACCTGACACGGCGGTGCCCGCCTGGCAGGTGGCGGTGGGTGGCTGTCCGAAGCCCGAGGCCTTGTACACGACGATGCGCGTGATCGAGCTGCGAGGCAGCGCCGAGCTCTCGCGCTCGACCGCCTGGAGGATGCCGTAGTCGGCGTACACGTCGTAGCCGGAGGCGCTGGCCACGCGAGATCCGGCCCGGACGGTGTTGGCCGTGGCCAGGTAGTCGTTCATGGTCAACCCGAGCTCGATGACGCCGAAGATCAAGATGAAGAACACCGGTGTCACGAAGGCGGCCTCGAGGACCGCGATGCCCCGGTTCTCCTGGGCTCGGGCCCGCACGCGGCTGATCCAGACCGGATGCGGGGACCGTCGTCGAGCGCGCCTGCGGTGAGAGGTCACGGGGTACCCATCGGCAGGTCGGGGTCGCTTCGTGAGCGTTGATCGCAGGATCGGTCCGTGTCGCCGTCAGCCCCCCTTCGTAGGGTGGTGGGGTGAGCTCCCAGCCCGTCCCTCCCGCTCCGCCCGCGGTCGCCCACGCCCCGGTCGCGGTGCACCCACCCGGGCGCGCCCTGCCCGAACGCACCCAGCGCGAGGAGTGGGACCACGAGCACCTCGCCGCGCACGCCACCCAGGCCCACGGCGCCGGCAACCGGGCCGTGGCCGAGGTGCCGGACCGCTTCAGGACCTGCTTCGAGCGGGACCTGGACCGCATCCACCACAGCAAGGCGTTCCGGCGCCTGGCCGGCAAGTGCCAGGTGTTCGTGGCCCCCGAGGACGACCACCTCCGCACCCGCCTCACCCACGCCGTGGAGGTGTGCCAGGTGGCGGTGTCCATCGCCCGTCCGGTGGGCCTGAACGTGGCGCTCACGGCGGCGGCCGCCACGGGGCACGACTGCGGCCATGGCCCGGCCGGTCACGCCTCCGAGGGCGCGTTGTCCCCGTTCCTCGAGGGGGGCTACCACCACGCCGTGTACGGGGCCGACGTCGTCCTCGCCCCGCTGAACCTGTGCCACGAGACGCTCGACGCCATCCGCAACCACTCGTGGAACCGACCCACGCCCTCCACCCCCGAGGGCGAGGTGGTGGCCTGGGCTGATCGCATCGCCTATGTCTGCCACGACTTCGAGGACGCGGTGGATGCCGGCCTGGTGGACCCCCGCGAGCTACCCGCCGAGGTCGTCTCGGTGGTCGGCGCCGATCGCCGCACCCAGCTCCACGGCTTCATCACCGCGATGGTCGAGACCATCTCCGCCACCGGCGCCGTGGGCCTCCGCGAACCCGAGGCCGGCGCCCTCGCCGCGTTCCGCGCCTTCAACTACGAACGGATCTACCTGCGCCCCGAAGCGGTGGACCAGGCCGATCGCGCCGCCCGACTCATCGCCGGCCTGGCCGAGTACTTCCTCACCCACCCCGGGGCGTTGCCCGACGGCGCCGGCCTGGCGCCCGGCTCCCCGCAGGCCACCGCCGAAGCGGTGCGCTACGTGTCGGGCATGACCGATCGCTTCGCCCACCGCTGCGCGCTGGACCTGCTCGGCTGGACGCCGGCCGCCTTGCCCCGCACGGCCTGAGCCACCGGTGGCGGCCCGCTCGGCTCAGCCCTCGACGGGGAGGACGTCCACCAGCTTGCGGCCACCGCGCCGGCCGAACTTCACCCGGCCGTCGGCCGTGGCGAACAGCGTGTCGTCGCCACCGCGACCCACGTTCTCACCGGGGTGGAACCGGGTGCCGCGCTGGCGCACGATGATGGATCCGGCGGAGACGGCGGTGCCGTCGTAGGCCTTCACGCCGAGGCGCTGAGCGTTGGAGTCGCGGCCGTTCCGGGTGGAACCGCCGCCCTTGGTCTTCGACATGGGTTCAGCCCTTCTTGATGCCGGTGATCTGGATGGTGGCGTACTGCTGGCGGTGGCCCCAGCGCTTGGAGCTGTTGGTCTTGTTCTTGTACGTGAAGCCGGTGATCTTGGGGCCCTTGGCCGCCCCGACCACGTTGGCGGTCACCGAGGCGCCGGCCAGCTCGCTCGGAGCGGACACCACGGTGTCGCCGTCGACCAGGAGCACGGGGGTGAGGGTGACCTCGCCCTCGGTGACGTCGAGCTTCTCGACCTGGAGCTCTTGGCCCTCGGTCACCCGGTACTGCTTCCCACCGGTCTTGATGACTGCGTACATCGTTCTGCCTTCGCGCGTTCGATCTGGGGCCCACCGGGCCGGGGGTCAATGCTAGGGGGCGGGCGGTCACCGGGCCAACCCGGGAATCCCGGACCCGAGGGCCCGTCAACGGCCGATGAGGCCCTCGTCGAACACGAACCCACGTCCGTCGCAGGTGGGGCAACCGGTGGAGAGCGACTCGATGAGCCCCTCCCCGATGCGCTTGCGCGTCATCTCCACCAGGCCCAGCTCGGAGATGTCGAACACCTGGGTGCGGGTCTTGTCCCTCGACAGCGCCTGGCGGAAGGTGGCGATGACCTTCTCGCGGTTGGCGCGGATCTCCATGTCGATGAAGTCGATGACGATGATGCCGCCGATGTCTAGCAACC